>VFKU01000215.1 GCA_009885415.1 Rhodothermota bacterium | reverse complement strand
CGGCTTCCCCTTGCTCGACGCGCTAATGCTCCCCTTGCGTAAGAAAATCGAGACGCAACATTTCGAAGCGGCCAAACTGCGCGCCGCCGATCACCTTCTCGCGTTGATCGCCGAAGTGCGGACCGCGTGGTACGACGCAGTCGCGGCGCAACAGGAACGCGACATTGTCGCTACCTCGCAGGAGGCCGCCTCGGCCGCGGCGGAGCTCGCGCGGCGGCAATATGCCGCGGGCAATCTCAGCCGCCTCGAACTGCTCTCGCACGAAACGCTCGAAGTGCAGACGCGCCTCGAAGCGCGCGAACTCGACGCCGACGCGGCCGCCCAGGAGCAGGAGCTGCGCCGTCTGCTCGGACTTCGGCCCGGCGACGCGGAGTGGATGCTCATGTCCGTGCTGCCCGCGACCCCCCGGGGCACCGTGGACCCCGCGGCGCTCGAGGCCAGCGCGCTCGCCAAGCGCCTCGACCTCGCCGCGGCGCAGCACCGCATCGCAGCGATGGAAAAGGGACTTCGCCTGGCCAAACGCTTCCGCTTCACGGGCCTCATCGATGTCGGCGTCAGCGCTGATCACGAATCCGGGGGCGACTGGTTCGTCGGTCCGAGTCTCGATCTCGAATTGCCGCTCTTCGATCGCAAACGCGGCAACATCGCACGCTTCAACGCACTCGTAGCGATGGCGCACGCGGAACGAGACGCTGCGCAAAACCGGGCCCGCGCCGAAGTGCGCACCGCCGCGGCCGCGTTGCAATCGGCCGCGGACCGCGCAACCGCCTACGACACAGAGCTGCTTCCGCTGCACCACGACCTGCTCGAACAAACTCAGCTTCACTACAACGGCATGTTGCTCGGCGTGTACGACGTGCTCAACGCCAAGCGTATGGAGCTCGACGCCCAGCGCGGGTCCGTTCGCGCGCGACTCGATTACTGGCGCGCGCGGACCGCCCTCGAACGCGCCATCGCCGGGCCAATTCCCGCCGGCAGCGAAACTCTCTCTATCGATGCGACTCCTGTTGCACCCGAAACCGCCGCAACTCCCGAAGAACACCACCATCACGAGGAGAAATAGCATGATTTCCCGACGCAACCTGCTCACCGGCGCCGCCTTTGTCCTGCCCGGCGCCGCGGCGCTCCTCGGCGCGCGCAACGCCACCGGGGACACGCCAAAGGATCCTCACGCGGGCCACAATAGCGGCGCGGACGCGCCCGCTCATCAGCACGATTCCGCGACGGTCGCATCGGCGCCGCGCGACGCGACAGGTCTCGGCTACACCCCCGTGCGAACGCTCAACGGTTCGACATTGCCGTGGAAGATGGAAGGCGGCGTGAAGGTCTTTCGCCTCGTCGCGGAGGAGATCGAGCACGAGTGGGCTCCCGGCATGACGGGCCCGTGCTGGGGCTACAACGGCCAGTCGCCGGGTCCGACCATCGAAGCGGTCGAAGGCGACCGCGTGCGCATCTACGTCACGAACAAGCTGCCCGAGCACACCACCATCCACTGGCACGGCGTCATCCTGCCGAGCGGCATGGACGGCGTCGGCGGGCTGAGCCAGCCGCAGATCAAGCCAGGAGAGACCTACATCTACGAATTCACACTCAAGCAGCACGGCACGCAGATGTACCACCCGCACGCGGACGAAATGGTGCAACTGGCGGCGGGCATGATGGGACTGTTCATCATCCACCCCAAGGAGCCGACCACACCGCCGCCCGACCGCGACTACGCCTTCATCACCCACATGTGGGCGGTGCACCCCGGCACGCGCCGCTCGGACCCGTCGGTCATGCTCGATTTCAACATCTTCTCGTTCAACAGCAAGGTCTTTCCGGCGATCGAAACGCTGGTGGCCCGGCTGGGCGAACGCGTCCGCATTCGTATCGCCAACCTGAGTATGGACGAGCATCCTATTCATTTGCATGGCTACTCGTTCAAACAGACCGCAACCGACGGCGGGCCGATCCCGGCCTCCGCTCAGTGGCCGATGACCACCGTCAACGTGCCCGTCGGCGCCACGCACGACATCGCGTTCATCGCGGACAATCCCGGCGACTGGGCGATGCATTGTCACAAGTCGCACCACACAATGGGCCCGATGGGCCACGGCGTGCCGAACATGCTCGGCGTCAACCAGAAGGAAGTCGAGGCGCGCATCCGCAAGCTCGTGCCGGGTTTCATGGCGATGGGCGAGACGGGTATGGCCGAGCACGGCGAACACCTCGCCATGGGCCACATGCGAGGGCCGGAGAACACGCTCCCAATGATGACGGGAAACGGTCCCTATGGCCCCGTCGAAATGGGCGGCATGTTCACCATGCTAAAAGTCCGCGCCGAGCAGAAATCCGGGGACTACGCCGATCCCGGCTGGTACAAGGCGCCGGAAGGCACGATGGCGCGGAGAGTCGAATAGGCGGCCTGAACTGCTGCTGGACGTCGCGCCTTATTTCAGCATGTCCGGAGTCAAGGCGAGTGTCTCGTATCGCCATTCTCCGGCGACCTTTGCGCCGCGCTGAATGCCTTTCCGATCGGATGACAGGATCACGCCCTCGGTCACGTCTTGATACTCGGGCATCTTGTATTCCGGCTTCCTGTGCAGTTGGCGGTCCGCGATTGAGAAGGCCATGTGTTCGCGCGTGGTTTGGTCCCAGTAGATGACTTCGCCGTTGAGGGTCTCCTGGTAGTGCTCGGAGGCGGCGATCTTCAGGTAGTCTCCGGCCGCCGTGCGGACCCAGATCTCCGGCGTGGGTTCGCGGTCCCGCTTGGCGGCCGAAGCCTCGGCCAGGGACTGCGTGATGAAGACGAGGGTGCCTTGCGTGTCGGCCAGGTAGATCTGGCCCGTGTCTCGGCCGTGCTTGGCGAGGTCTGCCTTGAGGTCCAGGTCGCTCAATGTGCCGAGCTTCAGATCCAGCAGGAGATACCCGACCCCGAGCGCGAAGGGTCCGCGCAGTTGTCCTCCCTGCGAAATCAGTGCTTTGTTTCCTTTAAGGGAGTGAACGGCGAACGTGCCGCTGCCCGGTTGCCAGTCCTTGTTCTTCTCGCGGCGCAGGATATTGACTTTTCCGGTTGCTGGATCGAAGAGGCCGAGCAGGTTTTCGTCTTTCACGTACTTCGGAATTCCGCCGTCGGGGAACGCGCGCATGCCTGCGGCCGGCCGGTAGGCAAAATGGTGATACGAGAACAGCACGTGCTTGTCTTCGGTGAGTTTCGCGCTGACGAATTCGCTGTGGTCCTGCCGGGGACCATAGCCCATGTTGCACGCGGCCAGGAGCGGCAGAACGGCGGACGCGAGAAAAATCCGAACCGCAGCGCGAATCATGCGCCGCCCTGCCCTTCGGGATCCCACGACGGTAACCGCTTCTCGGCGAAAGCCTTCAAGCCCTCGACGGCTTCGGGCGAGGTCCTCATATCTTTGTGGAGGTTTGTTGCATAGTCGATGTGGTCGCGCGTCGGCATTCCATAGAGGTCGTCGAAGAGGCGCTTGCTGCGCTTGAGCGCGGTGGGTGCGCCTTTGAGCGCAAGCCGTGCGAGGGCCAGCGCCTCGGGCAGCACGGCCTCCGGCGCGACGACGCGGTTCACCATGCCGGCGGCGCGCGCATCCTCGGCGCTCATGAGTTCGCCGAGCAGGATCAGCTCGCGCGCTTTCGCTTCCGGCAGCTTGCGGCGGAGGAAGGTCATCACAAGGCCGGCGACCAGTCCGCGGCGGATTTCTGGAAATCCCGTCTTGAAGTCGCTCGCGACGACCGCGAGATCGCAGGCGAGCATCAACCCCGCGCCGCCGGCGACGGCCGCGCCGCGCACGGCGGCGATAGTGACATGCGGCGAGGCGACGACGCCTTGCAGCATCTTGGCCACGAGTTCGCCGGAACGCGGCGCGCGTTGCGGGTCGCGCGCTTCCTCGAGGTCGAGCCCCGCGCAGAAGACCGGTCCCGCGCCGGTGAAGACGATGACGCGCGCATCGGTCTGTGCGTTCAGCTGCTCGATCGTCACGACCATCTGCTCGAGCAGCGGGATGTTGAGCGCGTTGCGCTTGTCGGGGCGGTTCAGCGTGACCACGCACACGCCCGGCAGGGGCGATTCGGTGAGGATGAGGGAGTCGGTCATGGCGTCGAATGTACACGAAGCGTCCGTCAACGCCAAAACACTCCGTCCACAGACAAACGCAGATAAACCCTGTTCAACCACTGGAGAAATGCATTCACGCCTTGCGGCGGCTTCCCCGCTAGCGCACAGATCCACCCCTCGGGGAACATACAAGGACGCAGAGGAGCCCATCGGGATGAATCGATGGGCGATCCATAGACTCTCCGGCGCCCTCCACGTATACTTGCTGCTTCCGCGACCGTCCATGCCGGAGCCTCAATGAATCCGCCCTCGATCGTCAACGACTCAATCCCTGCCGGCGATCTGCTCACGCAATTGCCGCAGCGGAACGTGCCTATGAAGGATCGGGCGGCGTTGCCCATGTCCCGACACGAAATGGAGCAGCGGGGGTGGGACGAGATCGACATCGTCTTCGTCACCGGGGACGCCTACATCGATCACCCAAGTTTCGCGATGGCGATCCTGGGACGGGTCTTGGAGGCGGGGGGATATCGAGTCGGGATCATTTCGCAGCCGGATTGGGAGACGGCCGAGGCCTGGCAACGCTTCGGCCGACCGCGCCTCTTCTATGCGATCAGCGCCGGCAACATGGACTCGATGATCAACCATTACACCGCCAACAAGAAGGTGCGCAACGACGATGCGTACTCGCCGGGTGGCAGGATCGGCCTGCGGCCCGATCGCGCGACGCTGGCGTACTGTCAACGGGCGCGCGAAGCCTACAAAGGCGTGCCGGTGATCGCCGGAGGGGTCGAGGCTTCCCTCCGCCGGCTGGCGCATTACGACTACTGGTCCGACACGGTGCGCCGCTCGATCTTGCTCGATTCGAAAGCCGATCTTGTCGTCTTCGGGATGGGGGAAGACATCATCCTGGAGATCGCACGGCGCCTCGGCGCCGGCGAGCCTGTAAAGTCGCTTCGGGACATGCGCGGTATCGCCTACGCGATGGGCGCGTCCGAGACACCGCCTGTCGACGCGATCACGCTCCCCAGCTACGAAGAGGTTGTGGCCGACAAACCGACCTTCGCGGAGGCCACGCGGATCATCCACAACGAGACGAACCCCTACAACGCGCGCCGATTGATCCAGTTTCACGCCCGGCAAGCCGTCGTCTGCAATCCGCCCCGCTTTCCGATCAGCCAATGCGCCATGGATCGCATCTACGGTCTGCCGTACACGCGGCAAGCGCATCCAAGCTACAAGGAGCCCATCCCCGCGAGCGAGATGATCAAGGATTCCGTCACGATCATGCGCGGTTGTTTCGGCGGGTGCACCTTTTGCTCCATCACGGCGCATCAGGGCCGCATCATTCAATCGCGCAGCCATGACTCGATCATCAACGAGATCAAGCAGATGACAGACGATCCGAAATTCAAGGGGATCGTCAGCGACATCGGCGGCCCGACGGCCAATATGTACCAAATGAAGTGCACCAAGCCGGAAGTCGAGGCCATCTGCCGCCGCCAATCGTGCGTCCACCCGAAAATATGCACGTTGCTCGGGACCGACCACGCGCCGCTCGTGCAACTGATGAAGGACGCCCGAAACGTAAAAGGCGTCAAGAAAGTGATGGTGGCCAGCGGCATTCGGATGGATCTCGCTCGGCGTTCGCCGGAGTACATGCGCGAACTCACGCAGCACCATGTCGGCGGACTTCTAAAGGTCGCCCCCGAACACACCGATCCGAATGTCCTGAATCTGATGCGCAAACCCTCCGGCGACGACTTCGAGAAATTCACCGAAGTGTTCAACGAGGAATCGAAAAAAGCCGGCAAGAAGCAATACATCGTCCCCTACTTCATCGCCAGCCACCCCGGCAGCGACCTCGACGCCATGATCCACCTCGCCGTGATGCTCAAGCGCACCGGCTATCGCCCCGACCAGGTGCAAGACTTCATCCCCGCTCCCTTGGATGTCGCCACGGCGATGTACTACACCGGCCTCGATCCCTTCACCAAGAAACCCGTTCACATCGCAAGACACCTGCGCGACCGAAAGCTCCAACGCGCCCTGATGCAATTCTTCAAGCCCGAGAACTATTTCGAGGTCCGCAAGGCACTGGTAGAAGCGAAGAGAACGGACCTGATTGGGAGCGGCTGTGACTGCCTGATCCCCGCCACTCCGCCCCCCCAAGCGCTCGAACGCCGGCGCGACGACGCCAACAAACGCTTCCACGGCGAATATGTCCACACCATCCCGGGCGACCAGAATAAGAAACGGACGAGAAAACAGTCCCGGCACAAGCCGGGCCCCGGCTATCGCCCGGATACGAAGAAATCGACCTAGGGTCGAGCTCTAAATCGACTGTCCTTCCCAACTAATGGGCCCTAAAGTATCCGAACGGCGTCGCGCTACAGCGCCCCATCCCAAGAACGGATCCGCGTGTGTTTACGGGCTTTACGTGGATTTCCTCTGCTAAGGGCGGTGTAGTCCGCCGATGCAGGGAACCTGAACGCGAGCGAATCGCCGCCTGAAACGGCAGTGCCGCCATTCTCGGGCAATCTCAGGGATCATAGTCCCGCCCCAAGAACGAGTTTTCGGGATGGACCCGGTTTTATGTTAACCTCTGGGTAGTCATCGGTGGGCCCCGCACATCTTGGGGTCTTCCCGTATGGACAAGACGAATGAGAACTAGCTTCCAGAGTGAAGCTCGACGAGGAGAAGAAATTGGCAAGAGGAACAGTAAAGTGGTTCAGTGATGAAAAAGGGTTTGGATTCATCACACCCGAAAATGGAGGCAAAGACTTGTTCATTCACCATTCGAACATCTTAGGGGACGGCTTCAAGTCGCTCGCCGATGGTGCGGCAGTGGAGTATGAAGAGGGACAAGGAAAGAAAGGCCCCGAGGCGACCAAAGTCCGCACGGTTTAGTCTTTAGAGTTGGATCCAATGAGCCCCAGCCACACTGGGGCTCATTGTTTTTCTGATAGGCCACACAAACGCGGCTCACGTTTCGGATTATATAGCAAGAGCCCGCTTCGATTTGACTCAATCGGTAAGACGCCGCGAATTCCGCTACACCTTGCCAGCCCGATTTAAATCAGATACATGAACTTGCCAGATTTACAAGTTGCTACGGCGTGACGGCCAAGAAATTTTGCGAGCACAACTCCTGCGGCTTTTGGTGACCACTTCCTACGGTCACAAACCTGCGGCTGAGACACGCCAAGATCGATCCCACAACACCCGCCACCCCCTTCGGCTGGTGCAAGACAAACTCCGACCGGGGCTTCGGCGCGAACCGTGCCTCTCTCGGAGGCGACCGGCCTTCTTCGGCCTGCCCACCCCGCCGCCCCGGCGGCACTATCCCCCATTTTTCCTCACTCCACTTTGCCCTCCTTTTGGGATCCGGGGCTTTCCACCTTCCCTTTCCCCCGTCCCCATACATATATCGCCAAATGAGGTTCGTTTGTTCCAAAAATCGGAAGCCGTGTAACTACTTGAGGGAGCGTGAGTTAGCCCAGATAAATTTAGAGCTTCGGCCAGCAGCCCGCATACCCAAACCTGCGCTGATGCTATGGATGTGAGCTTGGAACTCGCGGCGCTTCAAAGATTCTTTGTCCGCAGATCTCGTTGAGGAGTTCCGTCGTTTTTATCGCCTGAATTTGGATCGCCAGGGACTCTTGGGGCGATGCGTGCCGCAGTTTGACGAGCGCTTCAATTCGTTCGTAGTACAGGTCCGTCACGGCGCGGATGGTGTCGTTGCGCTGCGTGGTCAACAGGCGCGACTCCCTGCTCACATCGACTTCATCGCCGTCGAAGAGAAGGTCGCGCAGTTGCCATTCGACTTCGAAGGTATATGAGTCTAGTTCCGTCTTGTCGTCATTGAGGTGAATATCGTCCACCTGTGTGGTGCCGGGAAATACGGTCTCGTAGCGCGTGGTCAGCGACTGCCTGTTGCCGGCCAACACACGGAAATTCGGGAGCAGATTGCGCGACTTGACCCTTTGCTTCCATTGGCGAATGTCTCGCTCGTTGTATTGGGACTGGTCCATCACGGCGGCAAGCGCCACGTGCAGCGACGGTTCCGATTGCAACACCTGATCGACGATTGAAGCGGTGCCCGCGGCCACGGCGCCGGACGCAGTCTGGCCGATGAGCGCCGTGGTTTCCGCAGGCGCATACGCCAGTTGAAGGTCCGCGGGAGCTGAAGCGGCCGCGGCGGATTCAATGAGACAAACCTGCGCGCCGTTCGCGTAGTACAGCGCGCCGGGCTTTCGCGGATGCACGGTGAGGGCCTGCGGCGACTGTCCCGCCGGATCGGCAATGCTCACCTTGCCGCTCGGCAAGTTAACATGCAGCAAGGCGTCCGAGGTGGGCACCCAGAGGTCGCGCTGGCTGGCGAGATCGCTCGCAAACAGACCAGGCGACAGGGCTTGATCCAGCGAGGTCGATAAAGGCGCGAAGGCCGCGCGCCCGAGATCGAGCCGGTGCGCCCGGGGCGGGGCATTGGACGAGAGAAAGTCTACGTAACCTGGTCCAAACGAGGCCCACGTTCCAATGTCTTTTGGGCTGGCAAGGCGGGTCCAGTTCGCGCCCTCGTCCATCGATGTGTAGAGGGCGCCTGCGGACACGAGCACGATGCGCAGCGCCTCGGATCCCTGATCGATCGCGCCGAAACCGATAACCCCAAGTCCTTCCGGAAGAGGCAGGCGCTGCCAGTGCTCGCCAAAATCGGAAGTCAACCACGCCCGGTCGGCCGCGACGAGAAGCGCGACTTTGCGGTCCGCCGGGCTGACGGAGAGACCGCATAGAGAGGCCGAGGCGGTTCCCGCGCGGAAGTCCTCGGGCGCGGACTCGCTCCATTCGCCGCCAGCGTCGCGCGTATGCGCCACGCCGTTTGAGTAGGCCACGTAGAGGGGCTGCGAAGCTTTCGCATACCCCGCGATACAAAGAATCTCTCCCTTGTCCGCGGGTAATTGAAAGACGCGCGCCCACGTCGACTTTTCCGCGTCGAATGCAAAGACGCCGTGTGCGGTCGCCGCATAAGGACTGGCCGCCCGTGTCGGCGGCGCGAAGATGGAACGGACACGCTCGTTGAGCGGCGGCCCCATTTTGGTCACGGTGAATGGCGTCTCCGCGCCACGCGCAGCGGTGGCGGGGAACACTCCGGTCAACGCAAGTAAGCTCGCCGCAATTCGGAATGTGAAACGCATACCGTATCTCCTTCCCACCCTCACTCGACCTTCGAGTTTTTGCGGGCGGCGTCTAGATCCACGAGAGCCTCTTTTGCCTTACTGTAATCGGGTTGCAGCGTCAATGCTTTTCGGAAGTGCGACTCCGCAGCCTCATAGTCTTTCAAGTACATCCGGATATACCCCAGATTCAGCCAGGCTTTGGCGTAGTCCGGCTTAAGTTCCGTCGCCTTGCGGTAGGCTTCGCCCGCTTCTTCCAAGCGATCAAGCCGGCGTAGCGCCAATCCAAGATTGTAGTACGTCGTCGCGGTCGGATCGAGGCGCGCCGCCGTGGCATAGGCGCGCGCAGCCGATATGTAGTACTTCTGATCCACATACCATGACGCAGCCTCTCGACAAACGTCGGCGTCGGCGATACCCGCCTTTTCCGCCGCTACATATATGGCGACGGCCTCCTTCTCCCGCCCGAGTTTGGCGAGATAGCGGGCGAGGTAGACCGCCGCCTTGTCGTGAGCTGGGTCGAGTTCAAATGCCCGCCGCATCGCCGGCTCCGCCTTCGCGTAGTTCTCGGAGCGTGCGCGCGCGATGCCCAGGTTAAACCAGGCAGAGAAATTTTTCGGGTTCTGCTTCGCAACGCGTTCGAATTCGTCGCCCGCGTCGAAAAATTTCTCCGCCCTCAGGAGGGCCAGGCCAAGGTTGTATCGCGCGGACTCGTACTCGGGGTTGGCTTGCAGCGCCCGGCGAAACGCATCGATCGCGCTGGACAAATTTTTCTGCTTGATTTCGTACAGCCCGAGGTTGTAACTGGCCTCGGGGTGCGGAGGCTCCAGCGCCGCCAGTTTACGATAGACCTCGACGGCCTTCGCCGCCTGGCCCTGCCGATCGAGCGCGAGTGCGTAGTTGAACCCGGCCTCGGCGTAGCCCGGATCGATCGCATAGGCCTTGGCGTAGGCCTCCGCCGCGTGCATATCGTCCTCGCGCGCAGACGCGACTTTGCCGAGCATGTACCAGGCCTGCGCGTAACCCGGGTCCGCCTGCACCGCGCGCTCGAAGAGGCCGGCCGCTTTTTCGAGGTCCTTCGCGTGGTAGGCCGCCAGCCCCACGTTAAACACGGCCGGCGAAAATTTCGGATCGAGCGCCAGCGCTTTCTCGAAGTAGGGCGTCGCCGCCTCGCGGCCCTCCTGTTTCAGCGCGAGGAGGCCCAGATTCCAGGGCACGCGAGCGTCCGCCGGGTCGAGATTACCCGCGCGGGTCAGCGAGGCTTTCGCCTTTTCAAACTCGCCCAGCTCCGAATAAACGGCCCCGAGATTGAGGTGCGCCGACGCGAACCCGACGTTTAGTTTCGCCGCGTCGCCGTAATGTTTGGCGGCGGATTTCCAATCGTGCTTCCCGGCCGCGATCAGCCCCAGGTTGTAGTGCGCCTTGTAGAGCCAGTCCGCCCGGCTCGCTTTGACGGCTTCGGTATATTGCGTGGCGGCTTCGTCCATGCGTCCGGCGCGCTGGAAGAGCAACGCCAGATTGAAGTGCGCCTCCGGATACGCCGGATTGAGCGCGAGCGCCTGCTTGTAGGCCTGCTCGGATTCGGCGTCGCGTCCGGCGCGCGCTTCGAGAAGTCCGAGATTGAACGCCGCCTTAAAATACTTTGCGTCCCGCTTGAGCGCTTCCTCGAAGGCCGATCGCGCTTTGTCGAGCGCGTCCGTTTGCATACGCGTAATGCCTAGATCGTTCCAGTACGCGGCCACGGTCCCTTTTCGAGCGGTCAATTCCGTCAGCAGCCGCTCCGCTTCTGCGTGGTCTCCACGATTCATCGCGTCCTGCGCGCGTTGGTAGTCGGCGTCGTCCGTGGCGGCCGCTCCCATGGCTCCGCCCGTCGGTTCCGCAGCGACCGCGGGAGCGGGGGCGGAATCGCCTGTTACGCGCGGCGCCGCATCGCGTGTAGACGCAGACTCCGGCGGCCGCGTGCACCCGGCGAATAGCACTCCGAGAATCGCGAGGACGTTGACGAGTTTCCGGCGCATCATCATCGATTCACTCCGCCGCAACTTGCGCCAAGGCGGGCCGCAGTCCGTGGCCATTGGCGAGCTGGATCGCCAGCCCGGGATGCGAGTTCACCTCGATCACCACCGGACCGGCCTGTGCGTCGAGCATGAGATCGACGCCCATGTATCCCAGCGGAACGGCCCGGCGGCAGCGCTCTGCGAGAACGACGCACTCCTGCAGGTGCTGGACCGGGCGGCCGGTCAATTCTTCGCCGGTGTCGGGATGGTGCGTGGCGCGCCGCCCTTTCCATACCGCGTGCGTAATGACGCCCGCCGCAAGATCGATCCCCGCGCCGACCCCCCCTTGGTGAAGGTTCGCCCGGCCTCCCGACGCCACGGTCGGCACGCGAAGCATCGCCATGACGGCGCGCCCCTCATACACGATGACGCGCATGTCGGGCGGACCCGGAAGGTCCCGATACACCCAGGCCGTGCTGAGCCGGATTCGCTCCTCGAACAACACGGTCTCCTCCGGTACGCCGGAAGAATATTCCCCGCTGATGATTGAGGCGAGCGAAAACTGAAACTCGCGCGAGGTGATCGGGTCGCCGTGAAACGGGAGCAAGGTCCCCTCCGGCAGCGCTCGCAGAAAAATCTGGATGCCCCGGCCCTGCGCCCCGTGACACGGTTTCACCACGAATCCGGACTCCTCCCGGACGAGCGCGGGATAGACACGGTCGAGCGCGGCGGCAGCGTGCAGCGTCGCGATGAGGCGGGGCGTAGGTATCCCTTCGGCCGCCATCGCCGCTTTGGAGGCAATCTTGTCCTTGGCCATCGCTATCGCCGGGCGGCGGTTGCAGCGCAATACGAAATCGCGATTTCGCCGGTTCATCCCGACCACGCCGCCGAATGCGCTGGGGCCGCTCATCCGCTCAGTTCCCGTCGTCGATCGTCGCCAGGTCGCGGAACCGCAGGTATTCGGTCAGCCGCATCCCCGTCCAGGACCCCAGGATAAGGTTGATCGATATATTTACAAAAAGAAGTTCGGGAAACGCGATCAACGCCGTTTGCAGGGGCTTGATGTTGTACACGCCATAACATAGCCCCGCCACGACGAAGGTGGCGATCATTCGTTTTCCGGCGGCCTTCCAATCTTCTTGCAGGAGGACCTGCGAGAAACGCTCGGATGTAAGCGACAGGATGGCCATCGGAAAAAGACTCACGCCGGCGGCCTCGGTGATCCCGTAGCGCATCGCGGCCAGCGCCAGGAGCGTGATCGACATCACTACGACCGAGATGATGATGACCAGGCGCGGGATATGCAGCAAACGGAGGCGCATCAGCGCCACATTGACGGCCGTTGCAATCAGGATGACCGCGAGAAAGAAGGCCGCACCAACGACGAGTCCCGTGTCCCGGAAAGAAACGGCGATCAGCGCCGGCATGAAGGTGCCGAAGGGAAGCAGGCCGATTACGTTGCGGCACAGCGCTACGACGGTCGCGCCGATCGGCACCATCAGCACGATCATGATCAGTTGGAGCGAAATGTGGTAGTCCTTGAGGGTCGTCCACGCGTGCAGAATGTTGAGCGGGTTTGAAATGTTGGAATAGACGACTTCTTCTTCGTTGCTGAGTTGCCGCTGAATTACAAACCGCCAGTCGAAGCCGATGTTGGGCGAATGCGTGAACACCGCCACGTCTCCCTTCGCCAGTTCGAGATACTGCTCCGGAATTTCCGCGAAATGGCCGTTGGTCGGACAGAAGGGGACCCATTCTTCATTCACATACGCGATGGTCCAGGCGTGGGTCGTGCGCTTTCGATTCGATTCCAGGATTAGCCCGTTGGCCATGCGCGCTGGAATCCCTCGCGCACGAAGCAGGGCGACCATGAGCCGGTTCTTGCCGTTACACGACGCCTCGCCCAGTTTGAGCGCGGTGATCGCGTCCGTCGTGCCGCGCACTTCGAGGAATTTTACCTGCGTGTAGCAGTAGTTGTAGATGTTCTTGAGCGTGGTGCTCAGGTCCGTACCGGCGGGCGCCAGTTCCAGCGCCTTGGCGACGATCTCGGGCGCTTTGGACTGGATACGCTCTTCGTCCAAAAGGTGTTTCACTATATCGTCGGAATACGAGTCTGGAATGGGTACCCCTTCCGGAAGCGTGTAGGTCCGGGCCTGGGTCTGCGCGAAGAAGCTGTAGGTGATGTTCTGATCGCCGGAAAAGTCGGGCGCGCGCCATTGGCCGATGCGCCCCGGAGAAATCGTGTAGGTAAATCGGCCGCCGGAGGACTCGCGCTCGCTCTTGATCGATTGCCGCTCGCTCTGGAGCGGCAGCGTCACGCGCACCGACAGCGGCCGTCCGTTGCCGCGCACGTTCATCGTGAGCCGCACGAAGTAGCCGTCCTCAGGACGCACGGCGGCGATGGTGTAATCGAGCACCTGAATCTTGTAAAAGATCACGCCCGCCGTGGCCGCGGAAATCGCCAATGCAATGGCGATTTCGATCTTGCCGAAGTTTTTGAACAGCTTCATCGGGTGCGTCAAACGCGTCCACTCATGCGCTGCGCGATCTCCTCGCTCGCCGGAGCGCTGCGTACCCCGCCACGATGAGACACAGGGCGAGCAGTAGCTGCATCGTTGCCCGGCCGGCCGAAACCTGCGCCTGGTCGATGTCCATCAGGAAATCGATATTGGTCACATTGCCGCCTGTCGACACGTTGATCACCGTCGCGGTGGCCGATGTCGGCACCCCATCATAATACTCAGCAAAGTAGGGCTGGCCCGCAATCGGGTCGACGGCGACAAAGTACTGCCCCGGCGGGAGGTTCGTCAGGGTGTAATTGCCCTGCGCATTCGTCACCGTCGACTGCACAAGTTTGACCAGCGTGTTCGCGTCGTAGATGTCGATGTCCATATTGACGATCGGAATCCCGAGAACGGCCTCCATCACATTTCCACTGATGGTCCCGCCGTTGGAAAGCGAAAAGTCGATCAGAGATGTGGTCGTCGCAGTTGACACCGTGATTATGTCAGCCGTGAACTGCGTCGTTTTGCCGTTGTAATACTGCATCGCGTAAGCCTGCACCGCAGTCGGGTCCGCGCGGACAAAATAGGTGCCGGGCGCGAGCCGATCAAGTTGATAGGTCCCGTTTGCGGCGCTGGTGGCCCCGCGGCGCAGGCGAAGGCCGCTCGTGGCGTCGAAGATGTCCAGGTCGATGCCCGCGATCGGCTGGGCCAGCGAATTCCGGACGGTGCCCGTGATGACTCCCGCGAGGACGAGCGCGAAGTTGATGTTCGCGGTGTTGCCGGCGGCCGCGACGCTGACCGGATTCGCGAAGGCGATATCAATCTTGTCATTGTAGAACTCGTCCGCATAGCCTTGGGCAAAGGTCGGGTTCGCGCGAACGTAGTATTGCCCCGCCGGAATCGGCCCGAGCTGGTACGTCCCTCCCGCCCCCGAGGACGCATTGAAGTCGGTCAATCGGCCCAAGGAATCGAATACGTCAAGGTCGATGCCCACCAAGGGAGTGCCCGATCCCTGCACCGTAATGGTCCCGCTGATCGTCCCGCCCGCGCCCAGCGCGAAGTCTTTGCCGCCGGTCTGCTGGCCGAGCGTCACCGCAATGGGGGTCGCGTCCGCAAAGTGGGCGGCGTTGGGGTGATAGGTCCGTGCGTACCCCTGCACGATTGTCGGATCGGCGCGCAACACATAATTGCCCGCCGGCACCGGCCCGATCACATAGGCCCCGTTTACATCCGTCGACGCGTTCACGTTCACGCGGTTCCCGGCAAGGTCGTAAAGGTCGAGGTCGATCCCGGCGATCGGAGTAAGGCCCACCGCCGTCCGCACCGTGCCCGCGATCGTCCCGCCCGGCGCGACGTCGATGTTGATGCCCGTGACGTTGGAACCGATAATCGTTACCAGCGTCGCGGTCGCAATGTCCGCCGCTCCGTTGTAGTAGGTCCGCTGATAGAACTGGCCCAAGGCCGGATCCGGGTCCGCGCGAATGATATAGCTGCCCGGCGGCAAGGCGCCGATCGTGTAAGCGCCACCCGTGAGCGAGGTGGCGTTGTAACTTCCCAATAACTCGCCGGTGCTGTAAAAAATATCGACGTCGATATTCAACAGCGGCACCGATAGACTCGTGATTACGCCGGAAATGGTGAAGCCCGGCAACAACGTGAAATTAATATTGCTGACGGCCTGGTTCGTGCTGACCGCAATCGGCGTGGCGCCGCTCTTCAGAAAGGAATTGCTGTAATACTCGTCCGCAAAGCCAGAGGCCGGTGAAGCATCGGCACGCACAGAGTACGTGCCAGGACCGGGCAACGTCACGGTATAGTTGCCACCCGCGTCTGTCGTCGCCGTGACCCCCGCCACGGCGTTGCCGAGCGAATCGAATACGTCTATATCAATGCCGACAAGGGCGGCACTCGTATTCTGGTTTGTGACCTGTCCGGAGATGGTCTCGACCGCTCCCGCTTCACGAGCGCCGAGGAACACAACCAATGTAGCGACATAAAACCAGGTAGATTTCGACAAGAGAATTAAAGACTCCCTCTCCCAAGGGTACACCGAACTCACGTAGCCTACACGAATGCGATTTTACCACAACACGCTCCTTGCGGAGAAAAATTCTTTTTTTGGCCTAACAAAGCAAGCGTGCGGGTCGGCTGCGGATTCTGGAAGCCCTACGCCGTCTGGCGATTCATGTTCCGGGCGAGAATGCGCAATGGGGCTATCGGCGCATCCTTGGCGAACTCAAGAAACTTGGCTTCTCGATCGGAGCCAGCACGATTCGCAAGATTCTGCGGGAGGCGGGTATTAAGCCAGGACCCGACCCCGCCGCCAAGGTCGCCAGCATCCCGTGGAACACGTTTATCCACGCGAACATCGAGTCCATCGTAGCGACCGATTTCTTTTCCAAGCCCGTCCATACGCTCCGAGGCACGTTTACTGCGTACGTACTGGTCTTCATTCATCTCAGTAGCCGCAAGACTTTTTGCAGCCCGGCGACGTACCATCCCGACACGAAGTGGGTAGTCCAGCAGTCCAGAAACGCGACCATGTGGCTGGATGAAAATGGGATCCAGCCACGGTTCATCCTTCAGGATCGGGATGCCATGTTTGCCGAGCGCGCCAGAGACTTCTGGCGCTCGGAGGGGCGCAGCCGTTGCGTACGCCGGTCCGCACACCCAAGGCCAATGCCTTCGCTGAATCGTTTATCGGGACGCTCAAACGAGAGTGTCTCAATATACTTCGTCTGCTTTAGTCGCGGCCAACTCGATTACATCCTGCGAACTAGGATCGCCCGCTACAATTCCGAGAGGCCCCACCGCGGAATAGGCATGGGCAATGTCGTACTCGACAAAAGTTTCCGGCCGCAAGCCCACGGCCCCATCCGTTGCAGGCAACAACTCGGCGGACTCATCAAGTCGTACTACCGAGAAGCGGCATAGCAGTCGTTCGTAAGACGCTCTTCAAAGGAAAGACCGAGGGGGATCGCTCTGTCTCGATCGCAAATCTCGAACCGGTTTTGACCCACACGACTCCGTGCCGTTCCTTCATCGGAAAACTTAATGGTTAAATTCGGGGTCGCCCCCGTAATTAGATCACGAAGATCCATGCTGGAAATCATAGTGGACAAGCACGGCCTATATTTTCGCACCCCGCACGCAGAGCTGAATCGGTCTCTCCTGCGCGATTTTCTCTGGTTGGAAGTCTACTCGCGGCCCGGGGCGGGGTGCATTCTCCCGCCGCCCGATATCGACTTACCTTCGGCACCGTATATTTGAGTATAGTGGAAAGTCTCTCGCTGAAAGGATTCTTCATGAGAATTGGATTGAGCATTTCGCGTGTAGTGGCCGGCGCCGCTTTGGTGCTTCTTGCACCGGCGGCCATGGCCCAGTTTGCGTTTGGGGAGGGCGACCACGTGGCCATCATCGGGAACGCGCTGCCCGATCGGATGCAGCACGATGGCTGGCTCGAAACCTATTTGCAAAAAGCGAACCCAGACAAGGATCTCGTCATACGCAACATGGCCTTCACCGGAGACCAGGTGGCGTCGCGCCCGCGGAATGAAGGCTTCATGAAGGAGCACGAATACCTCGGGCTCGTCGGGGCGGACGTGGTCTTCGCGTTCTT
>VFKU01000009.1 GCA_009885415.1 Rhodothermota bacterium | reverse complement strand
GGCTTCGGGCTCGGCTTCGGCCACATCCACCATCTCCATCACCACTGACGCGGTGCCCACCTTCGGAAACTGCGCCGCCACGTCAAATCCCGCGCCAAAGTCATCCATCATTTCCACCGCTCGGACATTTCTGGACGCAAATGGGCGCAAATTACAAAATTGGGCGCGCGTTGCCAGCGCCCGTCCACGCGAATTACCGCGACCCCACAGTGTTTTCGCGCAAACTCGCGATCGGCACAGCGGTTGCTTTGCGACTGTCAAGAGTTTATTGGACGAACGCGGACAACCCTGAGGCCTTTAGACATGATGAACGGAAACGAATCTCCCGAAGCAATGATGCAGATGTTATACGCGGCGCAGATGCAGAGGTTTCGTGCAGAGTGCGACCGCCTCTTCGGCCCCGTGGCCGATTTCGTCAAGGACGACGAATTCAAAGGCGACATCGTCTTCGCCGCGTGACCCGCAGCCACGCGTCGAATTATTCCGCAGAACGCGAGCGCCGGAACCGCACCGGCGCTCGCGCCTTTTTTTACCTGCCGAGTTCCGGCGAGACTTAACTCTTCTCGTCGGCCGAGGGGCCGTAGATGGACGGCACCGGCGCGCCGACCAACCGCAGATAGACCGAGAGCTGGCCGCGATGGTGGATCTGGTGATTCAGCACCCACGCCCGCAGCACCTGCACCTTGGGCATATCGAGGATCGTTTGCCCCTTCTGCGTCATCTTCCAGTTCTTCATCAACGCCGCATCGCTCACGCCGCTTTTCATTGCTTTGAGCGACTCCGCCACCAGCGCATCGAAAGTCTTCAGCAGTTCCGCCTTGGATTTCGGTTTGAAGGGCTTGTAATCGTCCATCTTGAATTCGTCTTGCGCGAGCGTGCCCGCCGTCCACCCCTGAATCTCGACAATGTGTGATGCCAACTGGCCCGCCGTCATCGATTTGTCGTGGGGCTTCCAGCCGTACTTGTCTTCCGGCAGACGATCGATCACCTTGCGGGTCACGCCGGTTTCATACTGGTACTCCATCGCCAACGCATCGATCATTCCCATGGCACTTCTCCTCCGATGCGCCCCGAAAATTCAGGTGCGCGTTACGCCTTTATTTCGCTCGCAGAGGACGGCGGCCGATCCATCCCTCGGCACGCCTCGAGAATTTCAGTCGAGGTATTTGCATCGGCCACGCTTCTCGAAAGTACGAGTCCGCCGAGCATCTGCGCGAGGAAACGCCACGCGGCCTCGCGCGCCTCGGGCCCGCTTCCGCTCATGTGTGTCTCGAAGCCGCCGATGAGACCCACTAGCCCATTCTGTACTTGCTGCCGAATTTCAGGTTCCGCCCGCTGCAGGTCTCCGCAGAGCGCGGCAAAGGCGCAGCCCGCCTCGGGGTGGTCGCGGTGAAATTCGCTCAAATAGCGCTCCGCCGTCCGGCGCCGCCATTCTTCGTTCGAGACCTCGCCGCGGGCCTTGTCGTTCGATCGTTTCGTGCTGGCCAGCGCCTCGTCGAAGGCCGCGCAGAAGAGGTCCTCCTTCGACTCGAAGTGTTTGTAGAAGCCGCCGACCGTCAGTCCCGCCGCCTCCATCACGTCCGGCACCGTCGTCGCGCGCACGCCGCGCTCGCGGAACATGCGCGAGGCCGTCGTGACGATCTTCTCGCGGGTCGCTTCCTTGTGCCCCGGTTCGTACTTCGTCATGGCCGGGCTACTTCGCCATCGCGGCCGGCACCAGCGCGCTGACGCGCACCGGCACATGCTTATGAAAGGGGGTCTTCGCAATCGCATCGCAATGCATCGAGTCCGTCAAGTCGTTCACGTTCGGGCCGATCTGCTTCGCGTCGGCGCCGTGGCCCTCGATCATCCCGTAACCGTGCGGCAGCGAGACCATGCCCCGGCGGATTTCGTCCGTGACGCTGACCCGCACTTCGATCGCGCCCCGGCGCGACTCCACGCGCGCGGCGTCGCCGTCGGAGAGCCCGAGCGCGGCGGCGTCCTCCGGGTGGAGCTTGAGCGCGCCGTCCGCGTCCTTCTTGCGCCAGGCGCCGCTGCGGAAAATCTGGTTCGCGTTGTAGGCGCGGCGTTCGCCCGCCTGCAGGATGAAGGGGAAGGCCGTGTCGCGCGTTTCAGAGTCGAGCGCGCGAATCTCGTCGAACATCTCCGCGATCGGCAGATGTATTTTTCCATCCTTGTGCCGGATGAATTTCCAGGTGTCCTCGTAGGTGTGTTCGCTCAGCACCGTGCCCGATTCGCTCGTCATCACGCGTTGGAAGAGTGTCTCGGCCAGGCCCGCGCCT
This sequence comes from Rhodothermota bacterium, assembly GCA_009885415.1. Lineage (GTDB taxonomy): Bacteria > Hydrogenedentota > Hydrogenedentia > Hydrogenedentales > VFKU01. The sequence goes on along the minus strand of VFKU01000009.1, from coordinate 304 downwards.
TTGTCCTGGATGCTCGCCCGCGCGATTTCCTTCGCATACTTCGCCGCATACATTTGACACGCGGTCCATAGCACGGCCGCCGCCTGTGCGCCTTCGGGCAGGGCCTTGCCCAGTGTGGAATACAGCACCAGCGAGGCGACCTTGGCCAGTTTCGGATTTCGCTTGAGCGTCCATCCGAGCGCGAGCGGATACAAGCGAAGTTTCGGGAACCGGCGATCGAGCTTCGCGATCGCCTCGAGCACGGGGAAGCGCTCCGGCAAATCGCCCAGGGCGACCGTGAGCCGCCGGTAGATCTCCGGCTCGG
>VFKU01000765.1 GCA_009885415.1 Rhodothermota bacterium | reverse complement strand
CTAAGGGACCCACTGATCCCCGGTTCCCAACGTAGTCAAGTTTCGCCGGTATGAGGACAACTTTCTGCCCCGGTAACGGCACTTGATAGCAGCCCCTCCGGGACTGACCATGATCCGCGCAATACTCCGGGGAGCAGTGAGGTCTTCTCGCGTCCCGCTTCCTCTACTCGCTGCCCCATACTCGCTGCTATATATAGTCTCCGTCTGTTGCATTCGCGTGCGGGAAATGAAGGGTGCGAAACAAGGGACCTCGATGTTCGGAAATGGACACCATTGTTTCTTGGAGGATTTCTTGCGAGGCGGTGCAACAGACGCGCATATATATAGGGACGGAAGCGGCGAGGGTGCGCGAGCAGGAAAAGCAAGCCCGTTTGAGCGCAGCGGCCGTGGAGTATCGCAGAGGAGGAACGTCCTGGCCTCGTCGTCGTTGCGCCTCCCGATGACGGGCGAGGTTTGCGTCGCTGCGTACGATCTCGTTGTTACGCGGTCTTGCGCATTTCTTCTTGTGGCGTTTCGGCCTCGTCGATGGCTGCGAGGGGGCGGATGTCTTTCATCCGGCGTTCGAGGGCGGCTTGGCGGGTGCCGGCGGTGATCATAAGTACGGCGATGAGGGCGACGACGGCGGCGCCTTGCGCGAGGCCGAGTGCGCTATCGAAGCCGTGGGAGCTGTTGCGGAGCATGAGGCCGGTGAGGCCGAGCGCGAAGGCCATGAGGTAGATGAACAGGACCGCGCGCTTTTGCGTGAAGCCGAGCCAGACGAGCCGGTGCGAGAGGTGGTCGGTGGCGCAGTGCTCGATGACCTGGCGCAGGGTCTTCGTTTCGCCTTTGAGCATTCGCGCGATGAGGATGTAGGTGAAATCAAAGACGGGCACACCGAGGATGAGCACGGGAATGGTGCACGCGACGACGCGCGAATCGGCCCATTCGCCCATGACGCCGAGCGCCGCGAGAACGAAACCAAGGAAAAAACTCCCGGAATCGCCCATGAAAATCTTTGCAGGCTTGAAATTATAGAGCAGGAATCCAAGGTTGGCGCCGATGAGTCCGGCCGCCATGAGCCCGAACCACGAGAGACTGGTCTCGGTGCCGGCGGCGTAGTGCGCGTCGAGCGCGATCGCGAGGTACATCCCCGAGACGATGACGGCGATGCCGCCGGCGAGGCCGTCCATGTTGTCGATGCCGTTGAAGGCGCTGGTCACGCCGACGATCCAGAGCCACGTAAGGAAGAGGTCGAGCGGAAAGTACCCGAAGAGATTCAGTTGGACGCCGAAGAGCGACATGATGAGCGTGGCCCAGGTGAGCGCGGCGAGCTTGATCATGGCCGGCACGCCGCCGCGAAGATCGTCGAGCGCGCCGACGACGAGGCAAATCAGCGACCCGATCATGACGCCTTTCATCGGATTGTTTCGGTAGTCCGGCAACAGCACCGCGATAGCGAAGGCGATGAATATGACGATCCCGCCGCCGCGCGGCGTCGGCTGGGTGTGAATTTTATCTGTCGAAACGCGATCAAGAATGTTGTAGCGGCGCAGCGCGCGAATGGCCGCAGGCATCGCGAAGGCCGAAAGCACAAAAGCGATGGCCCCGGTGTACAGATACAAAACAGGCCAACTTGGTAAAGGCCAATACATGCGATTCCCCCCACGTTCACTCGCTCGGCCCGGGCCCCCGCCCACGCCGTCCCCGCAGCACACTTTATATAAAGTATCCTCGCACCGAATCCACCACCGTCTCGACGTCCGCGTCGGTCATGCCCGGATGAATCGGCAGCGAGACGGTCATAGCATGGGCGCGCTCGGCGCGGCGACAGTCGCCCGCGAGGCGCGCCGTTCCCGGCGCAACGCCCTGCCGCACGTAGCGGTGCGCCGGGTTATACACCGGCCGCTTCGCCTCGACCCCCTCGGAGTTCAGCCTCCGCAAAAAGGCGGCGCGCGCGCCGGTGGTCACCACGAAGCGGAAGAACACGTGATCCAGCGGATCCGGCAGGCCGAGCGGCAGTTCCGCGAAAGCCTGCAGATAGCGCTCGGCGATTTCGCGGCGGCGCGCGATGAATTCCGGCAGCCGGCGCAATTGCACCCGGCCCATGGCGGCCTGCATCTCGGTCATCTTGTAGCTGAAACGCGGAACGAAGTCGTCGCGGTTGTCGTAATCGCGCAGATCGCGGATGCGCGCGGCGAGATCGCTGTCGTCGGTGAGGACCATCCCGCCTTCGCCGGTGGTGATCAGCTTGGTCGCATAGAAGGACGCGACCGCAACGACGCCGGCGCGGCCCGAGATGCCGCCGATGGATTGTGCAATGTCCTCGATCACCGTGCCGCGCGGCAGAATGGGCGCGGTTTTTCCGAAGAGGTGAGGCGCGATGACGAAGCGCGCCCTGGGCGGCACGCCGCCGGGATCGAGATTGAAGTCGCTGCCGACGTCACACACGCAGGCGACGTTTCCGTTCAAGGTGGTGGCGGTCATGAGCGACGCGCACGCATACGCGGGAATGGCGACCTCCTGGCCGCGGGCCACGCCGAGCGCGTGCAACGTGAGGTGCAGCGCGGCGGTGCCGCTGCTGACCGCGATGCCGTAGCGCCGCCCGACGCGCGCGGCGCACTCGGCCTCGAAGCCGGCGACTTCCGGCCCCTGGGCGAGTCGGCCGGAACGCAGGACGCTCAGCACGGCGTCTTCTTCCTCGGCGCCGATCTGCGGGGCGGAATGCTGAATCAGGTAAGTTGTCCGCACAGGACCCCCAGCGATTCCGGACCGCAGTTCATCATCAAATCGAGGATCGAGAGATCGGGCAAAAATTCGCCGTGCAACTGCGGGTAAACCGGCGCATGCCACTCTTGCAACTCGAGCGCGATGCCCGCTTGCGCGAGGAGATCGGCGTCGAGATACGCATCGAGCGCGTAGGCGCCGCTGTAGTACGACTCGCCGCCGACGGCGCGGATCAGGTTCACCAGGCGTTCGGTCGCGATGCCGGACACATGCAACGCCGACGAATATTCGACGCGCGTAGTCACGCCGAGCGCGCGCAGATAAAATTCCAACATGTGCCGGTTGAGACCGTTCAGGTATTCCCACTCGCGCGCGTAGGTCGCTTCGAAAAATTCGGCGTACTCGGAGAAGAAGGGTGCGCGGCGGTAACTTTGTTCGATCGTGCGCCAGTGTTTCTTGCGCCACGGGGGCGCGTCGTGGATGCGTACTTCGTCAAGCCGCTGCCCGGCCTTCATCTGGACGGGCACGGTGAGCAGCGCCTCGCCGCCGGCGGTCTTCACGCGGTTGCGGTTCTGCCATCCATTCTTGTTGAACTGGATGTCGTCGAGGACGACGAAGACGTCGCAATTTTGAATCTTCTCGAAATAGCGCAGCCAAGGAAGATAATGGAGTTGATGGATCCCCACCCGCATGCGTTTCCCCCGCATCTCCGCGCCCCGCATTTCCCGCATCCCCCGATGCGGCCGCGCCGTACTAACGTATATCGGCTTCGAACCAGCGCAGCAACCCGACCAAACCCCGCGCGCGGCGTAGCATCGTCGGCTTCAGCCCGCGAACGCGTAGCTTCTCTTTCGCGTCCTTGCGATCCTGCGCAACGAGCACCCCGCCGATGAACGATTTCTCGAGGTTCTCGCCACTGCCCTCGGCTCGAATCGCATGATATTCGTAGGTCGGCATCGCCTAAGTCTCCGCGCAGGGCGAGTATAGCAGATGGGCGGCGCTTTGCCACACAAAAGTGCGAGGAGCCGGAAATACTGGTTGATGCGCCAAAATGGATCCTCAACCCGCCAATGCGGCGCGGCAGGCTTTCGTGGCGTGCGCCAGCATCGCGTCGTCTATATCTATATGGAAAACGGCGCGCAGGCGCTTCGGACCCATGGGGATGAGGAGGACACCTTCGCCACCGACCTTTCCGATGAACTGCATGAGGTCCGGGACCTCGAAGATGACGATGTTCGTCGGCGTCTGAAAGGGAAAGCTGAGGCCGGGCAGGCCTTCGAGCGCCTTGCGGAATTCACGCGCGCGGCGGTGGTCTTCGCGCAGGCGTTCGGTGTGGTGGTCGAGCGCGTAATTCGCGGCCGCGGCGAGGATGCCCGCCTGGCGCATTCCGCCGCCGAGCATTTTGCGGAAGCGGTGCGCCTCGTCGATCAGGTCGCGCGAGCCGGCGAGGATCGAGCCGACGGGACAGCCGAGGCCCTTCGAGAAGCAGAAGCAGATCGAGTCGCAGTGCTTGGCGAAGTCCGCCGCGGTATAGTTCGACTCGACCACGGCGTTGAAGAGTCGCGCGCCGTCGCAGTGCAATTTCAGGCGGTTCGCGTCGGCCAACTCGCGCAGGGCGCGGATCGTTTCGATCGAGTAGATGTTTCCTCCGCCGCGGTTGGTGGTGTTCTCGACGGAGATTATCCGTGTCTGCGAGTAGTGGTGGTCGGGCGTCTGCACGATGTAAGGCTCGACTTCGGCGCGCGTGATCTGGCCGAGGGAGCCTTTGATGGTGCGCGTCATCAACCCACCGACGGCCGCGAGATTACCGGCTTCGTAGTTGTAGGGATGCGCGTCTTCGCTGAGGACAATCGTGTCGCCCGGCCGGGACTGCGAAAGAAACGCGAGCAGGTTTGCCATCGTCCCGGTCGGCACAAAAAGCGCCGATCCCTTCCCGAGCAACTCCGCCACGCGCGATTGCAGGCGGTTCACGGTCGGGTCTTCGCCGAAGACATCGTCGCCGACCTCGGCGGCGGCCATCGCGGCGCGCATGCCGGCCGTCGGCCGTGTCAGGGTGTCACTGCGCAAATCCACGATCATCGCCCGCACTCCCCTCGCCTGTCCTTTCGTTATCGTAATCGTTATCGTACCCGTTATCGTAATCGGGCTTGGGTATTGGGGCGCGGGGAAAAAACCATGAATAACGACATGACCGGCAAGGTGTGCATTGTCACCGGGGCGAATTCGGGTATCGGCCTGGAGACTGCGGCCGGCCTCGTCCAACAAGGCGCCACGGCGATCCTCGCCTGTCGCGACGAAGCCAAGGCGGCGCTCGCAGCGAAGTCCATCGCGTCCCGCGGCGGGCCCGGCCGGGCCGAGGTGATGCCGCTCGATCTCGCTTCGCAAGAAAGCATCGCCGGCTTCGCGCGGGAGTACCAGCGGCGCTTCCAAAGGCTCGATGTGCTCGTCAACAACGCCGGAGTCATCCCCCTGACGCGACAGACGACGCGGGACGGCTTCGAGATGCAGTTCGGCGTGAACCACCTCGGGGGATTCCGGCTGACACTCGAACTGCTGGGGCTCTTGAAGCAGAGCGCGCCATCGCGCGTCGTCGTCGTGGCCTCCGTAATGCATCACCGTGGAAAAATAAATTTTGGCGATCTGCATTCGGAACAGCGTTACCGCTGGACGACGGCTTACGGCCAGTCGAAACTGGCGAACGTGATGTTCACCCGCGCGCTTGCGCGGCGGCTCGAGGGATCGGGCGTGACGGTGAACAGCTTGCACCCGGGCGTGGTGCGGACGAAGATCTCGCGGGACTTTCCGGCGGTGCTCCAGCCGATCGCGGCGCCCTTCATGTATCTCATGCTGAGTCCGGCGAAGGGCGCGCGCACGAGTGTGTATTTGGCGACTTCGCGCGAGGTCGATGGTGTCTCGGGGGAGTACTTCAATAAGTGCAAGCCGGCACGGTCGTCTTCCACCTCGCAGGATCTCGAGGCCCAGGAGCGGCTCTGGGAAGTGAGCGCGCAGCTCACGGGTCAACGCGCCTGAGCCTCGCGGACGCTTGAATCGTTTCGGCGCTGAAGGCCGTCCAGAGGGGTCCGCCTCTCGATCCTACGGCCAGTCGGTTCTCGTCTTCGATTTCGGCCTCGAGCTCCAATCGGGCGAGATCGGATTCGGTCGCCGCGCCGCGATCCAGGAGTTGACGGCGGAGCCATGCCGTAAAATCGCTATGGAGTCGCAGGCCTTCCGCACGCTCCGCGGCGTCGGAGCTGAGGCACTCCAAGAAAGGGCGGAATCGAAGCACGCCACGGTACGAATCCACCCACGACTCACCGAGCACCAAAAATGCGCCTGTTTGGGGGGCGTGCGGCAAGAATGGTTTCCCCTGGGGGCGGGCTGTCACCAGAGAAGCACAGTGCGCCCGTCCAAGCATTTCATCGGCCGGCGCCCTTGAATCCTTTAGCGGCGCGGCGAAAGATGCACGCGGCCCTTGCGGCGTGATATAAGATGACGGACGTGTAACCAGCCGGCGGCCTTGTCTATCGCTCCGCCCCGGCCCGAGAAGGAACTCCGCTAGTACATGGAAAAAGAAAAGGCCATTGAACTCGAAGGCACCGTCACCGAGACCCTGCCCAACGCCATGTTCCG
>VFKU01000283.1 GCA_009885415.1 Rhodothermota bacterium | reverse complement strand
TGAACCAGAGAGACCAGATAGACCGAACAGACTAGATAGACTAAATGAATGGGGTGTTAGGCCGGGCGGCGCGCGCCTGGCCGCGGGGGACGACGCGGTTGACGAGGCCCATGGCGAGGGCTTCGCTCGCCGGTACGCCGCGACCGGTGAGAATCATGTCCATCGCGTGGCCGAGGCCGATGAGGCGCGGCAGGCGGACCGTGCCGCCGTCGATGAGCGGCACGCCCCAGCGGCGGCAGTAGACGCCAAGAATGGCGTCCTCCTCCGCGACGCGCATATCGCACCAGAGCGCGAGCTCGAGCCCACCCGCGACGGCGTGGCCCGTGATCGCGCCGATGACGGGCTTGCCCAGCAACATGCGCGAGGGGCCCATGGGGCCGTCGCCGTCGGGCGCGGTGCGGTTGCCTTCGCCGCGTGCGACGCCCTTGAGGTCGGCGCCGGCGCAAAAGCCGGTCTGCTCTCCGCAAAAGACGCCGACTTTAGCGTTGGGGTCGGCATCGAATGCCCGCCAGGCGTCGGCCAATTCGAGCGCCGTCGTGCGGTCGACGCAGTTGCGCACCTCGGGGCGGTTGATGGTCACAATCGTGATGGGGCCTTCGTGCTCGACCTTGATGGGCATGGCGGATCTCCGTGGGGATGGGCGCGAGTGTACAAGAAATTTCGGAGTGGAGGTGAGGCAGACCGATTTCTTGGAATGGCCGGGAGGGCGCGGTAGACTAGCGGGCATGAGATTCTTCGCGCGGACGAGTTGGTTGGGGCGGGGCGGGACGGCGTTGGTTGCGGCGTGCCTGGGTGTGGGCTGCGCGACGATGACGCAGCAGCCGTCGATGAGCGCAGCGTCGATTCTGCCGCAGGACCTCAAGCCGGGCGACACGGCGGTGGTCACCGTAAAAATTCGGGACAAATTCAACGTGGTCAAGCGCGTGGAAGGTGTGGTGAAAGAAGACCGGACGATTACCTTTACGTTCGCCGACAACGGCGTCGCTCCGGACAACGCCGCAAGCGATGGCATTTGGACGATTCAGGTGGATGTGCCGTTTAATGCGCCGCCGGGCCGCTTCGAGTTTGAAGTATCGGGCTACGACGAGCGCGGCGAGCTGGTGGTGGTGGATGATAAGCGGGGCGAGTCCGTGCCGCTCGCCTCGGCGGTGTCGCTGGTGATTCGTTATCCTGAAGACGCGGCACCACCTGCGGCGCCCGAGACGGCTGGGGCGGAAGCGCCGTCCCCGGCGAAGCCGTAACACGGCGAGCGGCGTCATGCTGGCGGTGATTCTCGCTGCGGCGCTGGCAGCGCCGAATATCGTGTTGATCTCGGTGGACACGCTGCGCCCGGACCATCTGGGATTTTACGGGCACCCCTTTGCGACCTCGCCGCATCTCGATCGGCTCGCGGCGAATTCGCTGGTTTTCGATGACGCGATTTGCGAGGTGCCGCTGACCGGGCCGTCGTTTGGCGCGATGATGACCTCGCGCTATCCGCGCGCGACGGGGGTAACGCGCAACGGCATTCGCATGCCGGAGGGCGTGCCGACGGTGGCGGAGATTCTCTCGACCGCGGGCTACGAGACAATGTGCGTCACGAGCAACTGGACGCTGAAAGCGAAACTATCGGGACTCGATCGCGGCTTCGATTCCTACGACGACGAGTTCCGCAAGAAGCGCTGGGTGGTGCTGAAGGACGAGCGGGACGCGGGCGAGGTGACGGACCTGGCGATCGCGCGATTTGCGGCGCGCGACGCGGCCCGGCCGTTTTTCGGGTGGTTCCATTATTCGGACCCGCATGCGCCGTACCGATCGCAGGAGGGCTTCCAAGTATCTACAGAGGCGGATTACGATGGCGATCCCGGTGCGAAGGAGAAGGTGCAGTACGATTCGGAGATCGCGTATGCCGATGCGGAGATTCATCGCCTGATCGAGGCGCTGCCGAAAGAGAACACGGTGATCGTGTTCATCGGCGATCATGGCGAGAGTTTGCACGAGCACGAGTATCTTGGGCACGGTCGACGCTTGTATCAGACCGGACTGCGGATTCCGTTTTTCATCCACGCTCCGGGGGTGGCGCCGGGGCGAAACAACGCGCCGGTGCGCGGCTTGGATCTTGCGCCGACGATTTTGGGGCTCGCGGGTGTCGAAGCGGCGCCGGAGATGCGGGGGGCGAATCTGATGCGCGGGTTGCCGCATGCGGATCGCGTGCGGGTGGTGGAGGCCTACGGCGGGGCGGTCTTAAATCTCCCGGGTGCGAAGGTGTGGATGACGAAAGCGGGGCCGGAATTGCAGAGTGTGATTCGTGGTGGATGGAAACTGATTCGGCAGGGCGGGGCGAGCGAGCTTTACTACCTGCCGGACGACCCGCAGGAAGCGCACAACCTGGCCGGGAAGACGCCGGAGCGGCTCGCGTCGCTGGAGTCGAGCATTGCGGGTTGGGCGGCGTTGGTGGTGTCCGGGAACGCGGTGGACGCGGACCTTTCGGCGGAAGACGTCGAGGCGCTGGAGAGTCTGGGATACGTGAAATAGAGCGCGCGCGACCTGAAACCGTTGTCGCCGCCGCGCTATACTCTGGCCGCGGGAAGGCCTCCGCGGTCTTCCCTGACGCGAAACTGGAAGGGGCCTGCGAGCCGTGTCCTTGGCGACAATCAAACCTGCGGCGGCTGATTCGTGGCGGATCTTCGATCGCATCGCGCCGCGCTACGACCTGCTCAACCGGCTGCTGAGTTTCCGGCGCGATGTCGCCTGGCGGCGCGCGTTGGTGCGGGCCTTGCCGGCAGGCGACTCACTCCGCGTGCTCGACCTAGCCACCGGCACGGCGGACGTGCTCATCAGCCTGACCTCCGCACGCGGCAAGATTGCGCGGGGCGTGGGACTCGACAAGTCGGCGGGGATGATCGCGCGCGGGAAGGACAAGATCGCGCGCGCGGGCGGGTCGGCGGCGCTGAGTCTGGTGCGCGGCGATGCCTGCGGGATCGGTTTTCGCGACGAGAGTTTTGACGCTGTCAGCATGGCCTTCGGCATTCGCAACGTGCCTGACGTGCCGGCGGCCTTGCGGGAGATCCATCGCGTGATCCGGTCCGGCGGTCGGGCGCTCATCTTGGAATTCTCATTGCCGCGAAACGCGATTCTGCGCGCGGGGTATCTCCTGTATTTCCGGCATGTGCTGCCGCGCGTCGGGGGGTTGGTGTCGGGCGATGCGCAGGCCTACAAGTATTTGAACGAGTCCGTCGAGGCTTTTCCGCGCGGCGAGGGATTTCTCGCGCTGATGCGTGACGCGGGTTTCCGGAATTCCACCGCGACGCCCCTGTCTTTCGGCATCGCGTCGCTGTATGTGGGGGAGAAATGAATCGGACTAGCGAACAATCGCTCGCGCAAGCCGCGCAGACACTTGCGGAGGCCGTCGAGGACTTGCTACGCCAGCCGAAGTCTGCCGCGGGCCCGCAACGCATCCGGCGCGTGGAGCAGCCCGTCGAGCGCACCGATCCGATCGCCTGGCTGGAAGGGCGGGACGCGCCGGTGCGGTGGTATTGGTCCGACCGTGAGCACGCCTTCGTATCGGCCGGGATCGGCGCGGCGTGGTGCAGCTTCGGCACGTCGGCCGGCGAGTTGGCGCCGATGCTCGCGGCGATTGATGAATTGTTTCGCGACGCTGGCGTGCGGGTGTATGGCGGGATGCGATTTGACGGGACTCGGCCGGCGTCGGCGGCGTGGAGGCCGTTTGGCGCGGAGCAATTTTTCGTGCCGCGCGTGGAGTTGCGCGAAGAATCGGGGCGTTGCACCCTCGCGTGTCATCTGAACTTGCCGGAAGACGCGCAAGACCCGGAGACTTCGGCGCGTATTGTATTGGGGATTCGTGACGCGGCGGAGCTAGGCGCGGAGACGCCGGTTTTCGAGCCGACGGTGCTGCGGCGCGTGGACCAGCCGGAGCCGGCGGCGTGGGCGGCGGCGGTGGGCGCGTGCCTCGACGCTTTCGCGCGCGAGGCAGCGGAGAAGATCGTGCTCGCGCGCCAGACGGATTTTTACACGGCCGAGCCGGTGCCGGCGCTCAGTCTATTGCGATCGCTGGAGCGCGGCACGCCCAATTCGTACCACTACTTTTATCAGCCCGAGCCGGGGCTGGCCTTTGTGGGCGCGTCGCCCGAGCGTTTGTATCGCCGCCAGGGCCGCAGCCTCGAGACCGAGGCGCTCGCGGGCACGCGTCCGCGCGGCGCGACGTCGGCGGAGGACGAGCAACTGGGCCGCGAACTTTTGCAAAGCGACAAGGAACAGCGCGAACACGCGCACGTCTCGCGGAGCATTCGCGTGGTCTTGCGCGGGCTCTGCGAGAAAGTGGATGAAAGCGCGCCGCGGCTCTCGCGGCTGGGCCACTGCCAGCATTTGCTGACTCCGATTCGCGCGGTGCTGAAGCCGGGTGCGGGCGATGCGGACCTATTGCGCGACTTGCACCCGACGCCGGCCGTCGGCGGGGTGCCGCGTGAGGAGGCGCTCGTGAGCATCCGCGCGCTAGAGCCCTTCGACCGCGGGTGGTACACCGGCCCGATCGGGTGGATCGGCGCGGACGCGGCGGAGTTCGCCGTGGCGATTCGCTCGGCGCTCGTGCGCGAGGAGTGCGTGAGCGTGTTCACCGGCAATGGAATCGTTCCGGGCTCCGAGGCCGAGGAAGAGTGGCAAGAGCTGGAGAGCAAGCTCGCTGACTTCCGCAGCGTGCTCGAAGGCGCGGCGGCGGAGTCCGGTTCCGGCCGGTCCTGATCCGTGCTGCCGGTCTTGCGCGACGCGCCGAACCTCAACGCCCTTTTTGCGGGACTCGTCGTCGAGGAACTCATTCGCAACGGGGTCGAGTGGTTTGTCGTGTGCCCCGGATCGCGCTCCGCGCCGCTGGCCTGGGCGCTGGCCTCGCACCCGAAGGCGAAGTGCGTCGTGCATCACGACGAGCGCGGCGCGGCTTTCCACGCACTGGGCATCGCGAAGGGATCAGGCAAGCCCGCAGCCTTCCTCTGTACTTCGGGCACGGCGGTGGCGAACGCGCTGCCGGCGGTGGTCGAGGCCTCGCAGTCGGGCGTGCCGATGATTCTGCTCACGGCGGACCGTCCTCCGCATTTTCAGGACACCGGCGCGAACCAGACCATCCAGCAGATCGGCATCTACGGAATTTTTGTTCGGTGGGAACATAACTTCGTCGTTGCCGAGGGCGGGTTTCGCGCGAATCACGTGCTGACGACGATTGACCGCGCGTGCGCGCGTGCTGGCGGCGAGTGGCCCGGGCCGGTGCACCTGAATTGCATGATGGACGAGCCGCTTGCGCCCGAGTCGCCGAAATCCGGCGTGCCGGACTGGGCGTCGCCATTGGCGCCGATTGAGGCTTGGCTGGAGTCTGCGACACTGTATGCCGCGCCGGAATCGACGCCGGCCGGCGTCGATGGCGAACTTGTGCAACGGGCGGCGCACGCGATTGCGCGTGCGTCGCGCGGGCTGGTGATTCTCGGCCAATTGTCCGCGGCGGAGCATGAGACGGCGCGGGAAATTCTCGAGCGGCTGGCGTGGCCGGCCCTGCCGGACGTGACCTCGTGTTTCCGGCTGCACGCGGCGAGCCCGTGGGTGCGGCCCTATGCGATTCACGATGCCGAGCGGCTGATCGTATCGACCGACGTGCTGATCCACCTCGGCGGGCCGATCACCTCGCGCCGGGTGCTCGATGCGGTGGCGCGATTTGGCGGCGAGTACCTCCGCGTGTCGCCTGCACCGGGTGGACTCGATCCGTATCGAAATGTTTCGTTGCGGCTGCCCGTTGACCTCGCTGGCTTCCGACATCTGCTTGAATCATCGCCGAAAAACTCTGCGACGGCGGAGTGGTCGTCCGAATCGCTGAAGGCCGAACGCGCGGTGCCGGGCGTGCTGGAGTCGGCGTTTCCGGACAGTGACGTGGCGAGTGAGCCAGGCGTGGCGTACCGCGTGTCGCGCAGCGCAGCGGCCGATTCGATTGTCTTCTTGGGCAACAGCATGCCCATCCGCGACATGGATCTCTTCGGCCATGCCGGGCCCGGCGGGCCGTGGGTCGAAGCGAACCGCGGCGCGAGCGGGATTGATGGCAATATCGCGACGGCGGCGGGGATCGCACGGGCGACGGGGCAACCCGTGACAGCGGTGATTGGGGACCTCGCGGCCCTGCACGATTTGAATTCGCTGGCGCTGGTGCGCGACTTGAAGGTGCCGTTTGTGTTGGTGGTGCAGAACAATGACGGCGGCGGGATTTTCAGTCTGTTGCCGATAGCGAAGCATCCGAAGCACTTCGAGCGGTTCTTCGGGACGCCGCATGGGCTGGACTTTGAGCACGCGGCAAAGATGTACGGCTTGCCGTATTATCGGTCCGCGACGAATGGGGAATTCGCGAGGATGTATGCAGCGGCGCTTGGGCGAAACGGCGCCAGTGTGATTGAAGTACGCACGGACCGCAAGCGAAATGTCGTTGTGCACAAGGAATTGGGGGAGAAAATCCGTGCGGCGCTCGACAAGTTGCACGGGTAGCGGCATACTGGCGGGAGTGGGTGGGCTGAAGCCCACTACGGAAGTCCTCCCGCGATCGGCGGGGGAGATTCTTCGCTTCGCTCAGAATGACAAAGTGGTTTGGAGGCCAGTGATTCAATGAGTACGGTCAAGATGTCGTTCCGCGAGAATGTGGCGGTGGTGGAGCTGAACCGTCCGAAGGCGCATGCGTTGAACCAGCACCTGGTGAACGATCTGCGCGAGGCGATGGTCCATTTGCGCGACTCGAAAAACATCGACGGCGCGATTCTCACGGCGAGTGGAAACATTTTTTGTGCGGGGCTCGACGTGGTCGAGTTGTACGGCTACGACGAAGCGCAGATGGACCAGTTCTGGGGCGAATTCGCCCGGCTGCTGCACGATTTGGTCACCTTTCCGAAGCCGTTGATCGCGGCGATCAACGGCCACGCGCCGGCGGGCGGGTGTGTGCTGGCGATGTGTTGCGACTACCGTTTCATGGCCGAGGGCCAGGGGCGCATCGGGCTGAACGAAATCCCGGTGGGCATCGTGATTCCCACACCGATCGTCGAGTTGGCGCGGCACGTCGTCGGCGACACGCGCGCGAGCGACATGATTTTTCACGGCGCACTGCTCTTCGCCGAGCAGGCGGGGGCCTTCGGATTGGTGCACGCGACCGTGCCGCAAGAGCAGTTGCTCGAGCGCGCGGAGGAAAAGCTGCATAGCTGGCTCGCGTTGCCGCAGGTGCCGTGGCGCCAGGCGAAGGCAGTGCTCCGCGCGCCGCTGATTAAGGCGATGAACGTCGAGTTCTCCGAGGGCTACGGCGAGACGCTGCGGCACTGGTGGTCCAACGACAGCCGCTCCGCGGTGGGGAAAGTGGTCGAGCGCTTGAAGCCGAAGACGAAGTAGAGCGCGCGCGAGGGCACCCTAGCGCGCCCTTTCAGGGCTTGAGATGATTTGGAGACTCGGACCCAGGGCGGCGCTCACTATCGTTCGCTCTGCCCTGGGCTATTCTCGGGCGCCCTTTCAGGGCTAAACCAAGAGCGCATTCAGATAGAGTGCGTGTGGCTTTGGTGTCCGAAAGACCGATTAGAGACTTGAGTGTATTTCGCCATCGGCCGTGACGTAAGCCCGCGCCATGTGCGTCGTGTTGTAGGCGAATCCATGCCGGCCTTGGGCGTCGAGGCAGATGAGGCCGCCGTGGCCGCTCACGCGATCGGCGAGGTCGCTTAGGGCGGCGTCAGCCGCGGCTTGGGCAGTGAGTCCGGCTTTGAGGTATTCGAGGACGCTGCGGGTCATCATGACTTTCATGATGCCTTCGCCTTCGCCGGTGGCGGAGGCGCCGCCGAAGCCGTCTTCGGCGATCGCGCCGCAGCCGATGAGGGGTGAATCGCCGACGCGGCCGGGGAGTTTGTTCTTGATGCCGCCGGTGGAGGTGGCCGTGGCGATGTGGCCCTGCGCGTCGAGCGCGACCGCGCCGACGGTGCCTTGGCCGGGACTACTTGCGGGTTGGCCGAGCAGTTCAGCGTCGGTGACGGGCGCGAAGCCTTGCGCGTGGGCAAAGCGCGTCGCGCCATCGCCCGCGAGCAGGCAATGCCGCGTGGCGCACATCACGCGCCGGGCGACCTGGATGGGATTTTTCACGTGGCGGATCGCGGCGACCGCGCCGAAATTCAGCGTCGCGCCATCGACGAGGATCGCGTCCATTTCGACGAAGCCCTCGGTGTTGGGATAGGAGCCGGTGCCGGCGTCGAAGGTGGGGTCGTCTTCGAGCAGCGTCACGACGCGCTCGACGACATCGAGGGCGGACGCGCCTTGCGAAAGCAAGGCCCAGCCGGTTTCGCAGGCGCGGCGGATGCCGCCGAGCGCAGGCTGCTGGCGCGCGGCATCGAAGTGTCCGGCCCCGCCGTGGACGATCAAAGACGCCATGAAACAAGTATCCTTAGCGGGTCGCGGCGCAGCATCTTTTCCAATCCTCAAGGAGGCGTGGGCGCGTCGGTGGCGGGCGTTTCGACCGTCTGTGCGACGTGATCGGCGAGATATTGGATGCCCGCCGGCTTTAGATGGACGAAGTCGTCTCGGAGCAGCTCCTTGGGAAAGGATTCGTGAAGTTTCAGGAATGTGACGTGGGAGGGCCCGGACAATTCGCGTTGAATCGTATCGAAATTGAATCGTGGCTGAAAGAACACCCCTTTGGATTTTTGGGCCTCGTCGTCGAGGGGTGTCGTGTAGTAAATGACACGAATGCCGTGCTTGCGCGCGAGGGCGTTGATCGCGCGGAAGACGTTGACCATGTCGCTGTCAGGCGCGATCCGCACGAAGCGGTCGGCTGCGTTGGGCCGATAGGCAGCGGCCGATCCTCCGAGCCGGTTTTGGACCAGGATGCTTAAACGCTGAGCTTCACGGTCCACATACGAACGAAGTCCTCCGAGAAACCGGCTGGGCTTGCGGTCAAACCATTCCGCGTCGGCTTTGCGGAGCAGGATGTGCTCCCATTGAAACCGTCGCTGCCCGACGCGCAGCCGGAACGCGCGCGGGAATTCGTCGAGGCGAAGAAACGGCTCCAATGAATCGAAATACCACATGGGGTTGTTGTACCAGCGGTCTTCAAACGTAGCGACGTTGATGGGAAGCACGAGAACGTCCGGCCGATTTTCGAGGACTTTGTTCAGGAGCAGGTAGTAGTCTCTCCCCGTCATCCCGCCGTGCGCGAGACCGTAGACACTGAACTGTTCGGGCCGTTCCCGGTCGAGCGCGATCTTGAGCGCGTCCTTGAATTCGAATCGCGGAAACTGGTGCGTTGAGTCGCCGAAGGTGAAGACTCGCGTGGTTTGCGCGCCGGGGCCGTTTCCTGCCTTCGCCAACTCCGTATCGAGGAGCCGCAGCGAGGCATCCAGGTCCGGTGCGCTGTCTCCCGCCCGGACAAACTCTGCGCCGCGTTCGACGCCGATCCATCCGAGTACGGCGCCGCCGAGCACTAGGGTCCCAGTAATCACCGCGGCGGCTTGCAGGAACCCGGTTTTCATCCGGTTCGCCAGAATGGAGACTGACCAGAGGGCCGTAAGGAGCGCCAGTCCCGCGGCCGCCGGCCACCCCCATCGCGTCGGCGCCTGTCG
>VFKU01000909.1 GCA_009885415.1 Rhodothermota bacterium | reverse complement strand
GGGCTTCCGAAGAGAAACGCGGGGCCTGCGGGGCGCGGGGGGTGGGATGGGGGAACCACGGGTGTCGATCATTGTTCCGTCGCGCGATGGTCATCGCGGCGGATTGGTGCCTCGGCTGCTGGCGAGCATCGAGCAGCAGGCCTATCGCGATAGCGAAGTGATCGTTGTTCGCGGAGTCGAGCCGCAAGGCCGGGCGATCAACCAGGGTGTGCGTCAATCGCGCGGCGAGTTCTTGGTGATCGTGGACGACGACAGCCGGCTTGCGGACGAGAGCGTGATCGGAGCGCTCGTGGCCTGTCTGGATTCCGATCCGCGCATCGGGATGGCGGGCGCCAGCATTTTGTTGGATCCTGAAGCGACGAATTTTCAGCGGAGTGCGGCGCGGCAATTTCCGCGGCTCTGCACTTCCGAGGTGGATCGCATCACCGAGAGCGACTTGGCGTGTCATGGGTGTTGCGCCATTCCTCGCCGCGTGTTTGAGGAAGTGGGCGGGGAACGCGAAGACATCCTGCGCGGGCTCGATCCGGATCTGCGCGTGCGGCTTCGCACTGCGGGGTATCGCGTCGTGCTCGCGCCCGGCGCGCGCATCTATCATCCGCTACCCAAGTCCTGGCGCGAGACGGTGCGCACGTTTTTCCGGAACGGCTTCGGTTCGGCCTACGCGCAGAAATTTGAACCCGCCAGCGTCTATGAAACGCACGAGGCCCTGGACTCGTCGCGATTTCGCCCCCGGCGTCCGTGGGCGTACCGCGCGCTGCGGTTCCCGGCGCGCCTGGGCGCGGCGCTGCTCCGGGGCCGGATGGTTCGATTTGTGGCCTACTCGGCCTATTTTTTGGGGTATATTTACGGACTGGCGCGGGCACGGCGAATCGAGGCGCCCGCCAAGGGTGGGGGAGGACCGGGATGCGAGCAGGGGAACGGCTCAAGAGCGGCCTGAAGCTTGCGGCCCGCGGACTTATCGCGGGGCGGCCTTGGCCGCGCGCGGGTTGCTCATTGATACTTACCTATCATAGTGTAGGGGCGCGTGCGCACGAGATGAACGTGACGCCGGCCGCCTTCGCCGAGCAGATGGTGTGGCTGGCGGGCGTCCTGCCGGTGGTCCCGCTTACCGAAGCCTTCGCCCGCGCGGAGTGCGTCGCTATTACGTTCGACGACGGGTTTCGCGACAATTATACGGAGGCGGCGCCGGTGCTCGCGCGGCTTGGATTGCCGGCGACGGTCTTCGTGGTGACGGAGCGCCTTGGCGCGTGGCTCGACCGGGACGAGCGCGTGCCCGAGTCGCGTTTGATGAGTTGGGACGAAGTCAGCGAGCTGTCCGCGGCGGGCTGGGCGATCGGCGGCCACACGCTTAGCCATCCGATGTTGTCACGGCTGAGCGCGGCGGAGCAACGCAGGGAGATCGCCGGTTGCAAGGCGCAGATCGAGACGCGGATCGGTCGGCGCGTCGAGGCCTTCGCGTATCCCTTCGGGTCAGCGCTTGATTACACCGACGTGACGCGCGCGATCGTGCGTGAGAGTGGCTATGTTTTCGCGGTGTCCAACCGATATGGGGTAAACGCGCCGGCGGAGGATCGTTGGGCCCTGCGGCGCGTGTGGATTGATCGAACGGACACGCTTGAGTCGTTTCGCGCGAAGGTGGAGGGCCGGCTGGATCGTTTGGCGTGGTTCGACCATGCTCTGGGGATTCGAGCGCGGCGGTTTATGAACCAACTGCTGCGGGCGGGTTGAGGGCGGTATGCCATTGCGAGGGCGGAGGGGCTCTGCTATACTCGGCCGGCACTAAGGTCTGGGGCGGCAGATACTTAGGGCCG
>VFKU01000536.1 GCA_009885415.1 Rhodothermota bacterium | reverse complement strand
GCGGGCGTTCATCGTCGCGGGAGTCGGTATTCGCGTTCGTGTTGAGCTGGGCGGGGGCGGTCGGGGAAATCTGCGCCTGCGCGCCGAGGGCAAGACCCAGCCCAAACAACACTAAAAACACCAACGCGCACTTCGCTCTCATCGACCAAATTCCTCTCACTTTGAAACCGAACGCGCGCAGCCAAAACGAATGGACACAATTGTTGACTTCAGAACCTGTCAATACAATACCCATGCCAGTGTAAGGCGGGGCGGACTCAAGAAAGCGAAAAACCACGTGTATAAGGATCGCTTCAACGGAAAGGCAATAAATATGGGGGCATTGGAAGCCACCCCCGGTCTCGGCCACGACCGATCCAGTGGAATTTAGGCGGCAGAAACATCAAGTTCGGGCAAATCATGCTCGAAAAATAGACGATTCTGGGCAGATCATTGTCATTTATGACAAACTCTCGCCGCCGTTTCAGACCCTGATTTGGTCGATTTTTGGCCTTTGACACCCCGATTCCGGGGCCAAAAAACGACCGGAGAATTCCCCTCCCGCAGAGGGCTTCGACACTGGACGGACTACAGGGTCGCCTCGAAAGCGAAGGACTGGTTTAGGACCCGGATTCTTCGATCCAGATATTGCGGTATTGGATGTAATTCCCGTGGTCTTGCAGTCGAATCGGGCCGGGCTTGGCCGGGGGCGGCTCGAGGCGGCCTTTCTCTGTCCAAGCGGTGATCCACGTGAGCTCGGTGTCCTTCTGGACGAGCACGCCATTCTGGTGGACCGTCATGCGGCCGAAAGCCACGACTTTGCCGGCGGCATCGACCTTGGGCGCGGTGTAGTCGATGTCGTAGGTCTGCCATTGCCCCGGCGGGCGGCAGGCGTTCACCAGAGGCGCCGCAAGTTTGTAAAGGCCGCCGGACTCGTCGTAATACCCTTCGAGGCCGTAAGAATCGAGGACCTGCACTTCGTAAACGTCCTGAAAAAACACACCGGAGTTGCCCCGGCCCTGACCGCGCAACGTGGGCATCAGCGGCGTGCGAAATTCGATGTGGAGCCGGCAACTCCCGAATTTCTCTTTCGTGATCAGATCGCCCGTACCCGGCTTCACCATCAAGACGCCATCGGGAAGTACGGTCCACATGCCGTCCGGTTTCTTGGCGCTATCGGCCTTCCAGGCCTCGGTGCTGATGCCGTCGAAGAGGACCTTCGCGCGGTCAGGATGCTCCGGCTTCAATCCAAGCGTCGGCGAGGCGAGCTCGGCGCGGCGCATCTCGAAGCGCGCCTTCGGGCCGTGGCCGCCCTTGAAAGTGTCGCCGGAGATCTCACCGAACCAGTCGTCCTGCTTGAAACGAAGCGCGCCGCCTTCGGGCTTCACGGTGATGTCGAGTTTGGGCGGACAGCGCATGTCGTGCTTGGCTTTGAGCACAATGCGGAACTGGTCGCCGCCGAGAGGATAGACGTTGGCCGCGATGTCCGGATCGACCTCCTCCTCCTTGTTCCAGCGCCCCACCCAGTTGCCCATGAAAGGATCGGCCTGGACGGGAAAGAACTTCTCGACCGCGTCGGGTTCGCCGTAGCTTAAGCCGGTCCCCATGAACAAGAAGAGGCCGGAGACAACGCTGAGAAGCCACCGATTGCGCACTGTTCATCTCCCTCTATCGAACACCGTCCAGACCGCAAGCGGCTAGACGATAACTTGCAGCCCCCTCCTCCTGCAATCTTCACCGCTTCGACAGCTTCTCCGGGGCGAATCTCTTGTTAGTATTTTGCAAAGTCCCACCCGGTGAATTAGACTCGCGTGCGGAATCATATACTGCGAAGGTCGTTAGGCCTTACGCGCCGGGAGGATTTTTATGGCGAAGCGACGGGGTGGTTTTACACTGATCGAGTTGCTGGTGGTCATCGCGATCATCGGCATTCTGGCGGCGATTCTGCTGCCGGCGCTGGCGCGTGCGCGCGAGGCCGCGCGCCGGGCAAGCTGCGCGAATAATCTGAAGCAAATCGGATTGTCGCTCAAAATGTACTCGAACGAAGACCGGCGCGAACAAATGCCACCCGTGAGTTTCTTCGCATGGACCGATCCGGCGGGGGCGATCCCCTTCAACATCGGGCAGCACCTGGTCACCGCCTTGTCCCCCAAGATCACGGCGATCTATCCAGAATATCTGCCCGATCCCAACGTGTTGATTTGCCCCTCGGACACCCGCAACCTCCTGCGCGGCGCGGAGAATATCAACTGCATCACGTATCCCGAGAGCATCCCCTGCACCGGCGGGCTGCCGAACGCCAACTTCGGCGCCGGGGCGGAGATGGGGATTATGGGCTCGACCGACGAGAGCTATATCTACATCGGATGGATGTTCGACAAGATGGATCAGTTCCCCGAAACGCTGGGCACGATCCAGCATCCCGACAGCACGACCGACCTCGCTACCCTCATCTCGAGCTTCATCCCCTCCATCAGCTTGCCCGTGTTGCAGGCGACCGCGGGGCCCTCGCAGGGCATCCAAGTCTTCGAGTGGGCGGTGAACAACGTACTGAATGTGTGCGGCATCACGGCCCCGGAGTGCATCTCGAACTCCTTCGATACCGACGTGAGCGATCTCGCGGATCCGACGCCGGGCCCCGCCCTCCTCGGCAACGGCGAATCGGACACGGTCCATCGGCTGCGTGAGGGCATTGAGCGCGCGTTGATCACAGACATCAACAACCCCGGTGCCAGCGCGCAGTCGCAAAGCGACATTTTCATCGCCTTCGATCTGCTCGCCACCGCCGCGAAAGACTTTAACCACGTGCCCGGCGGTTCAAACGTCCTCTTTCTCGACGGCCACGTCTCGTTCACGAAATACCCAAACACCGATGCCCCAATCCATCCCCTCACGGCCCAGCTCTTCGAGATTTTCAGCCGCTTAGGCGAATAAGCGGGATTCTATCTTGGTCAATTCACGGGCCCGGCAGGCCGTCCGCTTGCCGGGCCCGGCATCTGATCGGCTATACTTGCCGCTCACGGGGATGGTGTTTCCGGGGGCGGTGGGGCCTCCGAACACTGCGCCACTCGGGATGGCGCCAGGGGGTTCTACGCAATGACCATGAGTGCAAGCATGGAGGCCTCCCTTCGGGAGCCCAAACGCATCGGACGGATGCTGATCGACGAAGGCCTGATCGAGCCGCACGAGCTCCGCGAAGCGCTCGACGTCCAAAAAGCGCGCGGCGGGAAGACCGTCGAAATTCTCGTGCAACTGGGCCATCTCGATCTGGACATGGTCTGCAAATTTCTCGCGTCGCGCGGCGGCATCGCCACCATCGACCTTTCGAATTACTCCGTGCCCCGGGAGCTCGCCGCACTCGTGCCTCGGGAATTTGCAATCAAACATGAAGTCTTCCCGATCGACAAGATGGGCAACTGCCTCACTGTCGCCATGTCCTTCCCGATCGACCTGGCGACCATTCAGGAACTGGAAAAGCGGACCGGGATGCGCGTGAGCGCGTTGCTCTGCCACGCGACCGACATCCGGCGCGCCATCCGGCAGTATTACCCCGCCGAAGGCGAGACGCAGCTCCCGCTGATTTCGGCCGAAGCGCTCCAGGAACAAATCGCCACCGGCCTGCGCATGGAAAATGTGGTGCAGACTGTGCGGCAGATCGAGAGCCTGCCGACGCTGCCGCAGACCGTGCAGCGCGTGCAGGAAGCGATGGCCGACCCGGAGACGATGCTCAAGGACATCGCCGAAATCGTCCAGCAAGACCCGCCGATCGCCGCGCGGCTGCTGCAATTGGCGAATTCGGCGGCCTACGGTTTCCTCAGCCGCGTGAGCAATGTGCAGAGCGCGATCACTCTGCTCGGCCTGCGTGAAACCTACATGGCCGTCCTCTCCTCCGCCGTGCTCGACGCGACGACCAAGAACAAGGGCTTCGACCACGAGCAGTACTGGCGAAGCTCGATGTTCGCCGCCGGCGCAGCGCGGAAAATCGCCGCGGCCTGCGGCCAGGGCCGCAATCCGGCCGCCTTCACTGCGGGGCTCCTGAGCGACCTCGGGCGCTATGCGCTCTCGCAAGCGGCATCGGCCCGTTACGCCAAACTCGACCAGAGCGTGACCGGCGCGGAGTTGGTCGAGGCCGAAGAGCAGTCGCTCGGCATCGGCCATCCGGAGGCGGGCCACATCCTCGCGGTGCACTGGAACCTGCCCGAGGACCTCGCGACGGCCATCCGTTTCCACCACCGCCCGCAATTCGCCGTCGAGCACAAAATGACCACCGCGATCACTGCGCTGGCCGCGATCATGACCGATGCGCACCGCATGGGCCTCGCGCCGGAAGAATCGATCTTCGCGAACGCGCAAACCACGCTTGAAATTCTGGGGATGGACGCCTTGCGCGCGACGGACGTTTACGCCGCAGTCCGCACACCCGAAATGGTGAAGGCGACGCGGTAGTCTTGGGTCCCCGCTCCGGGCGTCACGGCGAGTAGCTGGTTTTTACGCCGAACTCGTTTGAGAGGCGCTGGATCTCGCCCATGAGCTCGGGGGTCTCCCCCGCTTTCGTGATCTCGCCGATGAGGTGGTAGGACTTCTGG
>VFKU01000806.1 GCA_009885415.1 Rhodothermota bacterium | reverse complement strand
TGCATGTTGCGCGCGCCGATTTGGAGGATATCGGCATATTGACATACCAGCGGCACCTGTTCGGGCGTCATCACTTCGGTGATGAAGGGCATGCCGTAGGTCTCGCCGGCTTCCTTGAGCAGTTTAAGGCCTTCTTCGGCCATGCCCTGGAAACTGTAGGGCGAGGTACGCGGCTTGTAAGCGCCGCCGCGCAGGATGTGCGCGCCCGCCTCTTTGACCGCGTGGGCCGACTCCATGATCTGCTCGCGCGACTCCACCGAGCAAGGGCCCGCCATGACCACGAATTGTTTGCCGCCGATTTCGTGCGGACCGACGGAAATGACGGTGTCTTCCGTCCGGGCCTCGCGCCCGGCCAGCTTGAAGGATTTTAGAATCGGGAAGACCCGCTCGACGTGCGGCAAGGACTCCAGCGACTGGAGCCGGTGCTTGCCGCGTTCGTCGCCAATGGCCGCGATCACTGTGCGCTCGACGCCCTCGATCAGGTGCGCCTTGTAGCCCAGTTCCTCGATCTTCTTGACGACGTTGTCGATGTCCTCCTTTTTCCGGGAGGCCATGACGATAACCATAGAAAGCTCCTTGTGCGCACAATGGCGCGGGCCGTCAGCCCAATGGCGAAGGAGAAGTATAGGCAATGGGCGCGAAATATTGCAACGGACGCACGCTGCGCGGAGCAGCGTGCGGCCGCCTCCGCTCGTCCGGCGCGCTCGGGATTTGCGTTTGATGGGGGTGCGGCGATAAATTGGCGGGGTGATCCTCCCGCGGCCGGCGGAGGAAACGGGGGCATTTCAGGCGTGCGTACGGCCTTTCTCTCAGATGCGAACGATGTCCGCGGCGCGGCGCGCGTCGCCGTCGGCGAATCGCTCATTGTCGGACGCACGAGCGATTGCGGCTTCGTCATCAGCGATCCTTCCGCCTCGCGGCACCACATGGAAATTCTCGCGGACGATACGGGGTACCGCTGGCGCGATCTCGACAGCACCAACGGCGTATTCATCAATGAAGAAAAGCGCACGGAAGGCGTGTTGGCGCCCGGCGACCGCATCCGCATCGGCGAGACCGTATTGGTCTTCGACGTGCGCGACGCCGATCCGCTGGCCGATTCCGAGGCCGGACCGCTGGCGGAAAACCTGGTCGAGCGCCTCGTGCACAGCGGCGATGCCGGCGACCCGCACGAGGCCGACGCTTTACTCGAGGCCGTCTACGCGGTGATGAACGCAGTCGCGTCGGACTACGAGCCCTGCAGCCTCGTCACCCGCATCCTGCAAACCACGATGAAGGCGATCGGTGGCCAGCGCGGCGCGATATTTTTCGCAGGCAAGGACGACGAGCTGCTGCCGTGCCCCGTCTGCGGCCACGTGCACCTCATCGAAGACGGCGAAATGAAGCAGGCCGAACCGGGCACCATTCGCATCAGCGGCACCGTGGCGCGGCGCGTGCTTCGCGGCGGCGAGAGCATGTTGGTGCGCGACCTGGGCGACGACACGCGCATCGAGACGACCGCGAGCGTACTCGCGCTGGAACTGCGCTCGATTATTTGCGCGCCCTTGCGCGGGAAATTCGGGAACCTCGGCATTTTGTATATCGACACCAACCGCTCCGGCGATCCCTATACACAGGCGCACCTGTTGCTCAGCACGGCGGTCGGGAACAGCGCCGGACTCGCCCTCGAAAACGCCCGCATGCACCAGGAGATTCTCCAAAAGCAGCGGACCGACCAAGAGATCGAGTTCGCGGCGAACATCCAGGAAGGTTTTTTGATCCGGGTATGGCCGCAGGATGACCCGCGCTACGCAATCTACGCCGAGACGCGGCCCGCGAAAGTCATCGGCGGCGACTTCTACGACTATGTTCATCTCGCGTCGGGCCGGCTCGGCTTGCTGGTGGGCGATGTGAGCGGCAAGGGCGTGCCCGCCGCGCTCACGATGGCGCAAGTGCTCGCAGAATTCCGCACGCATGCCGTTCAGGACCTGCCGCCGCTCGACCTCATGCGGGAACTCAATCTCTCGCAGTGCCTGCGCACGCAGCGCGGCGTGTTTTGCACCCTGCTCTACGCCGTCTTCGATCCGGCGACCGGCGAGGTGGTGTGCATCAATGCCGGGCACCATCCCGCGCTGTGCGTGCGCAAACACGGCTCCGACCTGCTCGGCCCGCCCACCGGCCCGCCGATCGGCATCTTCGCCGACGCGACCTGGGAGGAGAACTCGTTTCACCTGGACGCGGGCGATGCTATTTACTTGTACACCGACGGCATCGTGGAGGCCCGGGCGGCATCGACCTCGCAGGGCGCCGGCAAACCGCCGGAGGAATACGGCCTCAATGCACTGCGTCTCTTGACCGAGGATTTCCGCGGCGAAGCGCCCGAGGTCGTCGTCCGCGAAGTCCTGCGCGACGTATTTCGTTACAGCGAGCCGCTGACGCCGCACGACGACTGCACGCTGCTTTCGCTTCGGTACACCGGATGAAGCCGCACGAGATCATTCTCGAAGTCTCCGCCGATCCCAAGCTCCTGAGCACCGTCCGCGCGATGGTGCGCAGCTACCTCGCCGAGGCGGGATTCACCCGTGAACGGACCGACGAAGTCGTGCTCGGGGTCGACGAAGCCTGCACGAATGCCATCCGGCACGCCTGCAAAGGCCGCGAGGATGAATGTTTTAGCATCATCTTTCGCAGCGATGAAGAATGGATCGAGATCCAACTGCTAGACTCCGGTGAGCCGGTGCCGGCGGAAGTCTTCGAGCGCAAGGAACGCGTCGAGCCCGGTGATGTCTCGGAGATCGAGCCGGGCGGCCTCGGGATTCATCTGATCCGCGAAGTTTTCGACGAAGTTCAGTTTTGTCCGGGATCGGTCGAAGGGAACTGCGTGACGATGCGCCTGCGGCGGCCCAAGCCCGGGCGCACCGGGGAACGATAGGCAGAGGGAGGCGGTATGGCGCTGGAGATCGAAGTCCGCGAGACGGGCGGATGGTACGTAATCGCCGTGCGCGGCGAAGTGGACCTCAATTCCTCGCCGCAATTGCGCAAGGCCGTGCTCGCGGGGATCGAGCGCACGCCACGCGTCGCGGTGGATCTCGGCGGCGCGCAGTACATGGACAGCTCCGGCGTGGCAACGCTGGTCGAGGCGCTCAAATCCGCCACGGAGAAGCACAAGAAATTTGTACTGGTCAGCGCGAGCGTCGCGGTCACGCGCGTGCTCGAACTGGCCCGGCTCAATTCTCTGTTCGACATGCGGGCGACGTTAGACAAAGAGTAGGCGGCAAGGATTCGGGGGAGGGGGGACAGGCGGATGTCGGCCCTGTTCGGATACATCGGGCGTGGTGCGATCGGTGGGGTGCGGATATTCCTTGCCGTGTCGCTCCTCATCACGGCGACGATGCACTGGGTCTTCGTCGCGCCCTTTCAGCGCAAGGGCCTGCGGGTGCGCGCCGCGATCGAGCAGTTCGTCATCATCGGCTTCGACGCTCTGCCCATCGTGATGCTCATTTGCCTCTTGCTCGGCGCGATCCTGGCCATGCAATCGGCCTACCAGCTCGACCGCTTCGGCGTGGGCTACCTCGTGCCCGACCTGGTGGCGGTCGCCGCCATGCGCGAGCTGAGCCCCTTGATGACCGCGATTTTGGTGACGGGGCGTAGCGGCTCGTCGTTCACCGCCGAGATCGGCACCATGAAGGTCTCCGAGGAAATCGACGCGCTCGAGGTCATGGGCCTGAACCCGATCAAGTACCTGGTCGTGCCGAAATTCATCGGCACCATGCTCGCCCTGCCGATGATCACGCTCGTCGCCACCTTCACCATGATCCTTGGCGGCTTCTTGCTCTCGACGCTCTACGTCGGGCAGGACATGAGCGTGTATATCCAGCGCAGCGCCGACGCTTTCGGCTGGCAGGACTTCCTCAACGGCATGACTAAAAGCGTGTTCTTCGCGGCGACGATCTGCTGGGTCGGCGTCTACCGCGGATTTCAGACCGAGGGCGGCGCCGGCGAGGTCGGCCGGATGACGACCTCGTCCGTGGTCACCTCGATTTTCATGATCATCATCGTGGACGTTGTCTTTACCTATCTTTTCTTTTCGGTGTGAGGCGCGATGGGTCCGGCGGCGACAGAACAGAATCCCAACCTCATCGAGGTGAAGGACCTCGTCGTTCGCTTCGGCGACCGGACCATTCTCGACGGCATCACGCTCAACGTTCGGCGCGGCGAGAACTTCGTGATCCTCGGGGGCAGTGGCTCGGGCAAGACGACGCTCCTGCGCAACCTCGTCGGCCTCCTGCGGCCCCACGCCGGCACGATCATCTTCGCCGGACGCGATTTCACGGAGATGTCCGACGACGAACGCATCCGGGCGCGCCAGCGGATGGGCATGTGCTTCCAGGGCTCTGCGCTTTTCGGCTCGATGACCGTCGGCGAAAACGTCGCCCTGCCGCTGCTCGAACACACCAAACTCGAAAAATCAACCATAGATATTATGGTCAAAATTAAGCTGGAACTGGTCGGGCTCAGCGGTTTCGAGAAGTATCTTCCGTCGGAGTTGAGCGGAGGCATGAAGAAGCGCGCCGGGCTCGCCCGGGCGATGGCCATGGATCCACAAATTATCTTCTACGACGAGCCCTCGGCCGGGCTCGACCCCATTGTCGCGGCCGGGCTCGACATGCTGATCTGCAAGCTCAAGCAGACCTTCGGCCTGACCAGCGTCATCGTCACGCACGAGCTCGCCAGTGTGGAAGTCGTGGCCGACCGCGTATGCTTGTTGCACCGGGGCAAGATCGCCGCAATGGGGACCCTCGACGAGGTCAAGCGTTCGCCACACCCCTACGTGCAACAATTCTTCGAGCGGCGCCCGAGCGAAGAGGCGGGATCGGGCGAGGCGTATATACAGTCTCTCACGGGGCCGGTGGAGCGATGAACACGCAAACGGGGGGCGACGAAATCCATGCCGATTGAGCGGAAGAGTTTTACGGGGACCGAGATTCGCGCCGGGCTCATGGTGTTTATCAGCGGGGTGCTCTTGCTCGGTTTCATCGCCGCGATCCTCAAGTATCGCCCCGTGAACGGCGAAAAGTTTTTTTATGTCTCGATGACCGACATCGCCGGGCTCGATCGCTCGGCCGACGTGCGTTTCGGCGGCATGGTCGTTGGGCGCGTCTCGAAGATTGTGCCCAACCCAAAGAACCGTGCGCAGATGCTCGTGACGGCGAAGGTCTCCGAGGGGACACCGGTGAACATGGCAAGCCGTGCGTACATCGGCCAAATCGGCCTCACGGCGGAGAAACACCTGGAGATTACGACCGGTGGGTCGGAGGCGCCGCTGCTCAAGAGCGGCGATTCCCTTGAGAGCGCTCCGCCGCTTGGGATGTTCGGCGACCTTACGGGGCTCACGGCCAGCGTGCAGGACCTCATCGCCGATGTGCAGGTCCTGCTTGGCGTCAGCGACGGCAAGGGCAATCGGCTCACCGACGCGAACAACACACGCACCGTGGCCGAGATTTTCGCCAACCTCGACAGGGTCATGGCCGACCTGCGCGTCACG
>VFKU01000036.1 GCA_009885415.1 Rhodothermota bacterium | reverse complement strand
TGAGCGAGGCCGACATCCAGAAGATGGTGCGCGAAGCGGAGTCGAACTCGGCGGACGACAAGAAGAAGCGTAAGCTGATCGACACGAAGAACCAGGCGGACAGCCTGATCTACTCGACCGAGAAATCGCTGAAGGAGAACGCGGAATCGATCGGCGAGGAAGACAAGAAGGCGATCGAAGCGGCCATCGTAACACTGCGCGAAGCGCTGGGCGGCGAAGACGCGGCTGCGATCGAGGGCGCGATGGAGCACCTGAACAAGGCCGCGCACAAGCTGGCCGAGGCGATGTACGCCAAAGCGGCCGCGGCGCAGCAGGGCGCGCCCTCGGGTGGAGCGCCGGGCGGCGATGGCGCCGAGTCGAGCGGCCAGAGCCAGACGGTCGATGCCGACTTCGAAGTCGTGGACGACGAAAAGAAGTAAGACCACTCCGGGGCGTGGGCGATTCGCGCCCGCGCCCCGGATTTTTTTGACCTCCGGGCACGGGGAGGATGAAGGATGCGCAGCGCGGTGAAAACGGACTTGTACGAAATTCTCGGTGTCGCGGAGACCGCCTCGCAGGACGAGATCCGCAAGGCGTACCGCGAGCTCGCGCGGAAATATCATCCTGACAAGACCGGTGGCGACAAGGCGGCGGAGACCCGGCTGAAGGAGATCAACGCGGCCTACGGCATTCTCAAAAAAGCCGACAAACGCGCGGAGTACGATAAGCGCCGTCAGTCGGGTGGTTTTGAGGGCATCGATTTCGGCGAAGACGGGGCGGATTTCGCGGACATCTTTAGCGCGATGTTTGGCGGCGCCGCGGGCGGCGGCCAGCGCGCCCGGACGCGGACGCGAAGCGCGGCCCGGCCCGGCAACGATCTCGAGGCGCGCGTGCGCGTGACGCTGGCGGAAGTGGCGATCGGCGCGAAGAAAACGCTGCGCGTCAATCGCGCCGAGACCTGTAGCGATTGCGGCGGTTCGGGCGCGGCGAAGGGCACCTCGCCGGTGACCTGCCCCGATTGCGGCGGCTCGGGACAGGCCGGCCGGGGCAACTCGTTTTTTCAGATGAGCCAGGCCTGCGCGCGCTGTAGCGGATCGGGCCAGGCGATCTTGAAACCCTGCGGCGTGTGCGCCGGGACGGGCCGGACGCCCGCGCAGCGCGATCTGAATGTTACGATTCCGGCGGGCGCTGACGAGGGCACGCGATTGCGCATCGCGGGCGAGGGCGAGGCCGGAATTCAGGGAGGGCCGCGCGGAAATTTTTACGTGCGCGTCGAGCTCGAACCCGATCTCTTTTTCAAACGCGAAGGTCAGAATCTCGTCTGCGAAGTACCGGTCACCTTTGCCGACGCGGCGCTCGGTGCGAAGGTGAGCGTGCCGACACTCGAGGGCGTGGCGAAACTCAACCTCGAGCCCGGTACCCAGAGCGGCACGAAACTCCGCATGCGCGGGCTCGGACTTCCGCCGATGGGCGGAGGCGCGCGCGGCGACGAGATCGTCACCATACTTGTCGAAGTGCCGAGAAAACTGACGGACGATCAGAAACGATTGTTGCGCGAGTTCGATGGAAACTACGAGACCGGCAGCCACACGTTGCGCGACGCATTCCGCGCGCTGCTCAAACGGTTGCGCGGCGCGGACTAACGCGAGGCCAAAACATTTCTTGAAGTAGGGTGGGCTTCAGCCCGCCAAATTCCCGCGGCACCGGTGCGAAGTGGTGGGCTGAAGCCCACCCTACCCTTCGCTGTTAGCCGACGCGGCGCTGACCGCGTTTGATTTGCGGGGGCGCATCGGGCGTAGGTGCTTCGGACATGGGCCGGATCGCGTTGGCCTTGATGAGCGCGTCGTAGGTGTCGCGATCGACGAAGTCGCCGGAGGTGATGACTTTCGTCGCCCCGTCGACGGTGACGCCGTACTGCTTGACCTTGCCCGAGGGTCGATTATAGACGCTGCCCTTGAGCATCATGTCGAAGTCGATCCGCACGACCCGCCGCCCGCCAACGGCGGCTTCGGTGCCGCGTGCTGCGGCAGCCGGGCTGTCTGCACTCTTGGAAAACGCACCGCGGACGCGGTCCCAAAATTTCGTATCGGACACCGGTGTTCCCCCTTGCGCCTCGCGCCCCCCTGGCGCAGCCTACTGCGGGCGCTTATGCGTGGCCTTGCCGTTCGTTGATAGTGGCGATGGCCTGCTTCACCATTTCGCCATATTCGGGTTCCGTTTGCAAGTTAAGGCTCTGCTCGAGTAGCGGAATGGCCGATTTATCGCCTAAACGCCCTAAAGCCTCGGCGATCATGAAGCGTGCATTGACGGCGATGAAGGGTTGATTCAGCGCGTCCTGCAAGACGGCAAGGTCATCGACCGTAGCATCGCGCAGGAGCACGCGGACGATTTCGCGCTTGGTGTCTTCGACTTTGATCTCGCCAATCGTCGTCCCCGAGGTATACATCTGGCGAAGTTCCTGGCGCGCAGCGGGATCGCCCTGCATCGCCAAGCCCGAGAGCGCCGAGAAGCTGACCTGCGGGCTGACGTCTTTTCTGGCCATCGTCAACAACTGTATCACCGCCGGATCTTTGATGTGCGCGAGGGCGGTGACACCCATCGCGCGCGTGACCTGATCCGTGGATTCGATCAGCGGTTTGAGGTTGGGCAGGTAGGCGCCTGAAATGTGATCGGCGACGCACTGTAGAATGAAAAGGCGGGCCTTTTGGTCAGTGCCAGGCGCGCCCATGAAGTCGATCAGCGGGGCCAGGGTCGTCGGACCCATTTGCGCGAGTTGCTGTGTGAGGATGTACCGGTCGGGCGCGTTCCCGTATTTCTCCGGCTCGGCCGACATCTTGACGATCTCGTCGATGATTTGTCCCGGCGTGGCCTGGGTCTCGACGGTCTGTGCCGTGCCCGTGCTGACTTCCGGTTCAGATCCGTCGGGAAGGCAGCCGCACAGAAAGATCGCGGTGCTCAGGACGAGGGCGGTGTGGAGCATCGGTTTATACATCTGTTCTCTCCGATGTTGGCGAAACGGCGTCTGGGTCGGACACAATAGGCTGCGAGTTTAGCATAGGACGAGGGCGCAAGTCTCTATTCGCGTCGATCCCAGATTGACGCGCCCGTGTGCCGCGTTCGAAGGGTGCTCCCCAGCCAATGATCGCAGCCTGTCGCAGATACGTGGCCTTCGCGTCGGCCGTCCTTTTTCTCCTGGCGCCGGGCCTGGCGCCGGCCGGCACCTTGCTCGCCGCGTGTCAGCCGAGGACGGCCCGGGGCGAGCCCGCCGCGCTTTTTTTGCGCGAGATTTCGTTGACCTCCGGCGAGACCGTCCCCGGAGGGCTCGAATTGCCCGGCCAAGTCCTGACCCAAGCTTTGCACGTTCTGCTGGACGGCCGCGCCGGTTTCGCGCTTACGGAGCGAGTGGCGCAGGCGGGGTCACCGCGGCCCCGCGGCCCGCGCCGCGAACTCGCTGTATTCACTACCACGCCGCTGCATTTCCTTTCGACGCCGCGCGATCCGGCATGGCAGCCCGTGCTCGTCTTGCCGGGGCCTTTCGCGGCCTCCGAGAACAGCCAACTGCTGGCGATCCTCGAGCGCCCTATGGATGCGACATGGCCCGGCGGGCGCGTCAGCGCGTTTCGCGTGCACAACGACGCGCCCGGGTTGCGCTTCGAGCGGGCGGGCGTCTGGGAGTTGCCGGATGCGCCTGTGGCGGCCGCGGCGGACTGGGTGCGCGGGCACATATACATCGTGAGCGATGGCACGCGTGGGCCGGCGGTCGAGATCATCGAAATTGATCTGAACTCGGCCGCGCAGCGCTCCGCGAGCGTGTCGATTTCCCGCGAAGACACGATGCATGCCCGTCCCGCCGCCCTCGCACTTTCCAGCGGCGGCGCGCGTTTATGTTTGCTCATGTCGGCCTATTCGCTAGAGCAGAGAGACGGCCGGCGCGTTTCGGCCACGCAATGGATCGACGTCGATTCGCTCGAAGCGCAGTCCCTCGGGCCGCAGATCGCCGGGCTGGGCGAGGCCGGCCTCGCCGCGCTTGTGCCGGGCGCCGGCGGGACGCTCTGGGCGCGGACCTACGACGAGGCCGGTGGCTTTGCCTACGCGACCTCGCTGACGGAGGGCGGAGGCGCGCCGATGAAGCTGCGCGAGGAGTCCTTCCGCGAAGCCGCCGCCGCGCCCGGATGGGCCGCCTCGCCGGACGCATTGAGGTACGCACTGTCGGGAGGGAAAAGCGTGCGCATCCTGCGCGAGGTGGGCGGCGACGCGGTCGTGCGCACCTTTCCGCAGCCGGTGGAGTCCGTCGCGTGGGGCGCGTCGGGACTTTTCATCGGCGAAGGTCCGCGCATCCACCGCCTCGATACGGACACGGCGGCGAGTGTGTGGTCGCGCGAGATGGCGGAAGGTTTCGTAGCGGGTCTCGTCGAAGTCCCCGGCGATCGCGAATCGCCGGCGGAAGACCTACCACCGACTCGCGCGATTCCGGCGCGGGTCGAACTGGATGCGGACACGCCCGGCCTCGATCTGAGCATCGGTGCGGCCGGCGGCGGGTCCGCTACACAGCGAATCGAAATCTCCGCGTTGTCGCTCGGCGGGTGGGTCCGCACGATCGAGTGGCAGTCGCGCGGCGTGCCGCGCGGCGCGGCCGATGCGCTCATGACGGTACTGGCTGCGCCACCACTTCACTTCAGTCACCGGATCCGCCGCACTCCTTTCTCGTCGGCGCCGCGCGGCGCGGCGGCGGTTGTCGTCCGGCTTGAGGACGTGGCCCGCGGCGCGATCACGCGGCAGGTTCTGCTCGATTACGTCTCGGGCGGCGGCGGGCTGCTCGTCCTCGCGGGCCACGCGCCGGACGCGGCGGGCGAGGGTCTGCGCCGCTGGCTCGAACCGCTCGGCCTGATCCTCGATCCCGCACACGAAGTGAAGGGACGCTTCGCCGTACCGCCAAACCCGCGGGTGAATCTTGGACTCGATCAGTTATCCATTGCCGCGGGGGCCTACATGGAAGTGACCCGGCCGATGGACCTCATCGTCGAGGGCCCGGCGCCCGGCACGGCCGTGCTTGCGCTCATGCGCCACGGCTACGGACGGCTCGGAGTGATGTCGGGCGAGGCGCCGCTCGGGGCGCGCGCGCTCGCGGAGCCGGCGAACCGGCGCTTCGTGCGCGCCTTGTTCGGCTGGCTCGCGGGGATGAACTCCGTCGTGCGCGACAGCGACCACGATGGCCTGCGAGACGACGTGGAAGACGTGAACGCGAATGGCGCGGCCGACCGAGGCGAGACGGATTTCCTTCAATCCGACGCGGACGGCGACGGCGTGCCCGACGGCGCGGAGGATTTCAATCTCAATGGCGCCGTCGACGAAGGCGAAACCGATCCGCGTCGGGCGGACACCGACGGCGACGGCATTCCCGACGGCGCGGACGCGGAACCGCTTCCGCGTGCGGGCTCGCCGATCCTTCTGGCGGTGCGGCCAACGACAGGGCCGGCCGAGGGCGGGACCTTGGTGGAAGTGGAAGGCCGCAACCTGCCCGTGAATCCGCAGGTGTGGTTCGGCGGGCAGAAGTCCAAGCACGTTGTACGGATCGATTCGACGCGGCTGGTCGCGGCCGCGCCGCCAACGCCCAACGCGGTGGACCCGGCTCCCGTGCCGCTGCGCGTGGCGCATCCGCTCGGGATTCTCGAAAACACACTGGACGCGGCATTCCGTTACGGTGACCCCACGCCGGTACACGTGACGCTTGAGGCCCTCGATCGCGTGCGCCGGGCCTACGATGGTTATCGGGGATCGATGGCACTGACGCTGGATCTCGCCGAGGTACGAATCGACAATGGCTGGTTCTACGTGCGGCCGGAGCTGAACGTATCCGAGCTTCAAGCAACTTTCGCCCGCGGCGATGGACTCATCGCGGCCGGCCGCGACGCGACGATCACGCGACACGGGGCGCGGGGGTTCCGCATCGTGCTCGGTCCGGGCGAGCCGCTGACGGGCCGCGTCGAGCTCGGTACTTTTTCGTGGACCTTGGCGGATCCCTCGCCGGAGGTGGGGCGGATCCGGTGGTACATCGCGTTTCCGATCATGGAAGTCCAGTGGGGTGGGGTCGCTGAGATCGTGCCGAGCGAGATATGGACCGATCTCGAGGGCGCTGCGGCCGAGTCGCTCGTCCGGCCGGCGGTCAAAGCGTCGCCATGACTTTGGACACGCCGCGCCCCTAGAATGGAGCGAGCATCGGGAGGGCTGGCCGGGTATGAATACTTCCGCGTGGAGTCTGGCGCTGAAGAACGTCTTCCTGCCGATTTTCTGCCGCGAATGCGGCTGCGCGCTGCTCACCGAAGAAAACGGATTTTTCTGTCCCGCGTGCTGGACGCGGCCCGAACGCATCGAGCGGCCTTTCTGCTGTCAATGCGGAAAGCCGCACCGCGAGCGCTTGGGTTTTGGCATGACGCACGAGTTTCCCTGCGCCGATTGCCGCGCCAAGCGCCCAGCACCATACCGCCGGGTGTGGGCGGCCTGCGATTACGATGGCGCGATCGCGCAGGCCATCAAGTTGCTGAAATTCCAAGCCAAGCCCCGTCTGGCCGGACCGCTCGCCGAAGAAATCCGCGCCTACGCCGAGCGCGAAATGGATGTCGAGGCGTATGATGCGATCGTGCCGGTGCCGCTGCACCGCGTGCGGCAGCGTTCGCGCGGATTCAACCAGTCGGCGCTAATCGCGGCGGAAGTCGCACGGGGTTTTCCGCGGGCGCGCCTGGACACCTCGCTGAGGCGCATCCGCCCGACGCGGACGCAGAGCACCTTGACGAACCCGGCCGAACGCGCGGACAATGTGCGCGGTGCCTTTGCGGTGGATCGCGATCGCTCGTTTAAAGGAGAGCGGGTTTTGCTGCTCGACGACGTGGTGACCAGCGGCGGCACTGCGGCAGAATGCGCGCGGGCCTTGCTGCGCGCCGGCGCCAAGACCGTGGATGTGATCGCCGCCGCGATGCCCGCGGGCCGGCGTGAGCTCGATCCGATAGAAGAACCCGG
>VFKU01000434.1 GCA_009885415.1 Rhodothermota bacterium | reverse complement strand
TGATGTGGACGCCGTTGCGCTCGGCGAAGATGAACGGGGCCATCTTGGGGTTCCAGCGGCGGGTCTGGTGTCCGAAGTGAATGCCGGACTCGAGGAGTTCTTTCATGGTGAGGGTGGTGGACATGCGGACGTGCTCTCCTTGGGTTGCCTGCGGGGCTCCGGCCGGCACAACCCGCGCGTACGCGGGCACCCATACCGGCTTCTTGGGTAGAGCCCCTGAAAGTTAGATAGCGCGGGAGAATAGCATTCGGCGGGAAGGGGAAGCAAGGGGCGGTGCGGACAACGCATGGGAAGAATGGGAAGCAGGGGAGGGATGGGAGAACAGGGAGGACGGTTATCGGCTGCCGGCCTCGGCTTCCGCGGAGAGGATGTTGGGTGTGGGGGAATTGGGGGGCGAGAAGATGTTGATGTGTCGCCATTCGCCGCGGTGGAAGCGCCAGACGAAGGCGCCGCTGAGGAGGATGACGTAGAGGGTGGCGCCGTACCAGGCGCCGAGGGCGCCCTGGCCGAGGGGGCGCGAGAAGAGCCAGGCGAGGGGGAGGCAGACGCCGTAGGAGCCGGCGAAGAGGGCGACCATGACCCAGCGGGTGTCGCCGGCGCCGCGCAGCGCGCCCATGAGGACGATGTTGACGGCGTCGAAGGCGGCGAAGATGGCGGCGAGGATGAGGAGGGAGTGGCCGAGCCGGATGACTTCGGGGTCGTCGGAGAAGGCGCGCATGAAGGTGCCGCCGAAAATGGCGAGGGTGACGCCGACGGTGGTCATGATGACCATGCCGAGCTTGACGGCGGTGATGGCGCGGCGGCGGGCCATGGGGTAGTCGCCGCGGCCGAGCCAGCGTCCGACGATAGGGGCCGTGGCGTAGCCGAGGCCCATGGCGGGGATAAAGGAGAGGTGCATGAAATTGAGCGCGCCGGTGTGGGCGGCGAGCTGCGCGGCGCCGAAGCCTCCGACGATGAAGCTGGTGAACATGGACCAGGCGGCGACGTCGAAGAAGCCGGAGAGGCCGGCGGGCCAGCCGATACGGAAGAGGTCGCGGGCTTTGGGCAGGTCGAAGCGCCAGGCGCGGCGTGAGCCGAATTCGCGATCGACGCGGGCGCTGAGGAAGAAGCCCATCAGGAGGGCGGATTGGAAGGCGAGCGAGCAGACGGTGGCGGTCGCGGCGCCGGCGATGCCCAGGCGCGGGAATCCGAAGTGCCCGAAGACAAGCGTGTAGGCGAGGAGGATGTTCATGGCGTTGGCGGCGATGGTGCTCGTCATTGGCAGGACGGCGCGGCCGACGGCCTGAAAGAAGGAGGCGAGGGCGACTTCGCAGGCGACGAAGGTGAAACCGAGGATGCGGATGCGGAAATAGCTCAGCTCAAGGGCGGTCACTTTCGGGTCGTGACCCATGAGGGTGAAGAAGGAATCGGAGAAGGGCAGCATGAGGAGCGCGGCGAGCCCGGCGAAGAGCGAGAGGTAGAGACCCTGCCAGGCGTAGCGGGCGCAGAGGTCGCGTTGGCCCTTTCCGAGGCTCTGCGAGACGAAGGTGCTGACGCATCCGGAGACGCCGACGAAGAACATGCCCAGGGTGTAGGCCCAGATGCCGGCGGAGCCGATGGCGGCGAGGTGCACGGGATCGGCCTCGCCGCGGTCGAGGTGGGCGACGAAGAGTTTGTCGGCGAAGTCCATGAAGACGAAGGAGAGGTTGCCGAGCATGATGGGCCAAGCCATGCGCGCGACTTCGCGTAGGCCGTCCCAGCGTCCTTCGGTGATTGGGGGTGTTTCGGTGTGGGGATTCATAAGGACTTCGCATTTTTCTGCTTAGAGGGCGGGCAGCTTATCACAAGGGTGCAGGGTATGCGCACCGGTGGCGCAACGAAATATGTCCGCGATTCGGAACTGGACAGCTATCGGAAGTGTTAGATATACTGGCCATTCGGGCTGTTTACGGATTTGGGAATTGTTTGGATATCACTCCAAGCGCAACGAGGAGAACACACGTGGTGTACAGAAAGATGGGATTGGCGGCTGCGGCGTTGGCCTTGGGCCTCTCGGTATTCGCGGGCTCGGCCAAGGCGGAGGACAATCCGACTCCGCAAATGATCGTGAACAAGTACGTCAAGGCGACGGGCGGCGCGGATGCCTGGAAGGGCTTGAAGAGCCGCACGACCAAGGGCAAGCTCGTGGTTGTTGCGATGGGTATGAACGGGACGATGACGACCTACGTCGAGGGCAACAACGCCAAGAGCATCATGGCGCTGGAAGGCTTCGGCGAGTTCCTCAGCGGGATGAAGGACGGCAAGATGTGGTCGTCGAACGCGATGCAGGGCGACACCTTGCTCGAGGGCGCTGAGGCGGAAGCCGCCGGACAGCAGTTCGACCTGCAACAGTGGCTGCACTGGGAAAAGTACTATCCGAAAGCGGAGACGATTGGCGAAGAGGCGGTCGGCGAAGCGAAGGCCTGGAAGGTTGTGTTCACCCCGGCCGCGGGCGAAGCGGTCACCAATTGGTACGACAAGGAAAGCGGTCTGCTGATCCAGTCGGTCGGCCCGGGCATGGGCGGTGGCCCGGCCACGACGACCTTCAAGGACTATAAGGCGGCCGGTCCGGTCACCGCGCCGTACGTCATGGCGATTGAAGGCGCGAACGGCCCGGTCGAGATTACCTTCGAGACGATCGAGTTCAACACGGCGATCGACGCGGCGAACTTCGACGTTCCGGCCGGCATCGCGGCCCTGATGAATCCGGCGGCAGCCCCGGCTGCGGCCCCGGCGGCGGCTCCGAAGCAATAACTCGATTCCTTTAATAGTTCCGATTCCCCCGGACCCGTTGCTGCGCAGGCAGCAGCGGGTCCGTGATTTTTGAGCGCGGCGCGCGTCCGTCTGCGGCGGGGTGCATCGTTACTCCGGCCTTTGGTGTATACTTCGCCGGAGCCTGCATTCGAGGCGCGGCCGGCGGGGGCTGGGCGCGGCCGGGGGCGTCTTTTGGGG
>VFKU01000777.1 GCA_009885415.1 Rhodothermota bacterium | reverse complement strand
GTATAGGGATGCACGGCCAAACCGCGCGCGTGGGCCCACTCAACCAGCTTGGGGTTCTTCTCGATGAGGTTCTTGTCCGGCCCGATGCCGTTGGCGTATTTCGCGATCGCGTCGAGGCCGGCCTCGCTGAGGTCCTGGCTGGCTTCCTTTCCGTTGCCGACGAGAAGAATCAGCGGGATTTTCGCACCCGACTCGCGCGCTTTCTTGAGCGGCTCGGCCTCGAAGCACTGGAGGAAGACTTTGGAGTCCTTTTCGGTGTAGCCGTATTTGGCGAGTATATCCAGCGCGGCCTGCTCCATCGGCAGGCCGGCCTTGTCATGCCAGGCGGGCTCTTTCAGTTCAGGATAAATGCCGACCTCGCGGCCGGTCTGCACGTTGAGACCTTGGACGAGCCGGATCATTTCCTCGAAAGTCGGCACCTGGAAGCCCGGTGCGTCCTGCGGGAAGCGATTTTTTAAGCGCTCGTGCGCGGCGAGCTGTTTAATCTCGACAAGCGTGAAATCGGCGGGATACCAATGCCCGTCTTCGCGCTTTCGCTCCGGGAATTTCGCCTCGACATCGGTCGTCAGTTCCAAGTGGATGTCGTGGAGACAAACGAACACGCTGTCCTTCGTCAGCACCAGGTCCGGCTCGATGTAGTCCGCGCCCATGAAGTGCGCGGCGGCGTAGGCCTCCAGCGTGTGCTCGGGCAGATACCCGCTCGCGCCCCGGTGCGCGATCACCAGCGGGCCCTCCGCCGAAGCCCAAGCGCAGACCGCGAACAACGTCGCGGCACAAAGTGTTCCGATTTTCATGCAAATGACTCCTGCTGTCGAGGCTGCCCGGCCAGCGGACCGATCCGAGTAGTTTATCCGCTGGGCACGCAGCTTCCAAGTTAGCTCTTCGTGAGCGAATGGAAGGGACAAACGAGATCGGAAACCCTCCGCCATGCCCAAGCTGCCCGAATCACCAGGCGATAAACGGCGCAACGATGGGTCAAGACCAATCAGTTGTTTCGCAAATAGGGCGTAGCATCGATCACTCGAAAGACAATATCTCCAAGTCGGAGATTCATCTTGCCTTTCGGGGGCGGATTTCCCCCATCGTCGTCGAGATCGTCGCCGAGACTGTAAACCACAAAACCGGTATCGGTCCGCCGATAGCGCAGGGGATTCCCGTCAAACGGATCGAGGGGTACGGATTCGATGAATTCGGGAACGAGAACGGCGAGGCTCTCAGGGCATTCGCGCATCTTTCGTGCGTATTGCAATGTACTCAAGGCCACGATGGTCGTGTCCAGGTTTGCAATGGCCCGGTTCTCCTCGACGTAGTATCTCGTCATTGCAGGAGTCATAGTCCGATCGAAGTCATGAAGGATAGTCCCCTTTTTTTCGCCTATCTCGCCCCAGAGGTGCTCGACCGCTGCGGGTCTCTCCCATGAAGGAAGATCACCAATACTGATAATGTCCGTACACGTCAAGAACATATTCGCGGCCCACATCCGGTGTGCCACATCGCCCAAGCGCGGACTAACGCGTGACAACACATCGTTTATTCTGTGGTGCAGGCCCGGCCATCGCCAACCGAGATTGTTCAAGTCGGACATACAGCGCTCGCCAACCAACGTGTACTTAGTCATCCCATCCAGTTTTATGGTTCGCAGCAGGTCGTTCAGTCGCGCCACGCGGTCTCCGCGCAGAACAACCGCATTGACCGCGTACTCGATTTCATTGTGGACAATCGTATGGGCCGCGACACGAATGTACTGCGAAGCGTGCACGGGGTCCTTCTTGAGTGCCTCCACGAGGAGTACGGAATCCTTCAGCGTGGCCTCTAGTTCATCTGCATCGC
>VFKU01000326.1 GCA_009885415.1 Rhodothermota bacterium | reverse complement strand
GTTCGTGGGCGATGGCGCGGTGCCGTCGGACGCGGGTGCGGCCGCCGTGGCTCCCGGCGCGGCAGCAGTTTGCTTGACGGGCGCGGGCGGCTGCGGCTTGGGGCCGAAGTAGGTGAACCAGCCCCAGAACATCAGGAGCATGATAATCAGTGCGACCGACTGGCGGCGCATGGCGTCTTTATCTTGATCGTCGTTCAGCATCGTACCGCGTGCCGCCGCGAGGGCGGCCGGTTGACCGGCGTGTGGTGCGCAGTGGCGTTTGGCGCGGGCGTCACGGGACCGGGTCGTAGCCGCCCTTTCCGAAGGGCTGGCATCTTAGGATGCGGTACATCGCGTACCACGATCCGCGGAACGGTCCGTGTTTCCCAATCGCTTCAATCGCGTACTGCGAGCAGGAGGGCGTGAATCGGCAGCTCGGTCCGGCAATGGCGAGTAGCACCGGCGACACGAACATTTGATACACGCGCACGCACGCGATAAGAATTTTGCTCATCCCATTGATGAGCACCTTACTCACCGAGCGCGCCTCCCTGGCGGAACAACCGTCGCAGTGCCTCTCGGCTTTCTGCGTAGGTCAGGCCGGCAGCCGCGGTCCTCGCCACGACGACGATGCGCAGTCCCTCCCGGAGACTTGCGCGTTCGTGGCGGAAGATCTCGCGGATGTACCGCTTGACCCGGTTGCGGGTGACGGCGTCTCCAACTTTCTTGGAGACGGCCATTCCCATTTTCCGCCCTTGCCCCTCGGCCACATAGCAGACGAAAGCCTGCCCCACTGCCCGTCGCCCGTGATCAAAAACCTCGCGAAAATCGCGGGGAGAAGTCAGGCGCGCGGTGCGTGGAAAGGTTTCCCGGCCCGGCACGAGAGGATCACCACCTTGCAACTGGTCTGCGCGGCCCATGCCGCGTTCCAGCCCGGTCTCAACTTTGGAATTCGTCAACGCGTCGTTAACGTTATTACTCGTCAGATACGGTCAAACGTTTGCGGCCTTTGTCGCGACGGCTCTTGAGCACTTTGCGTCCGTTGGCCGTGGCCATCCTTGCGAGGAAGCCGTGGGTGCGCTTCCTGCGCTGGATCGATGGTTGATATGTCCTTTTCGGCACTTTCCGCTCCTTGGTTCGCCCGCTGGGGGCATTGGAGTACACCTCGCGCGGCCACGCAGAATCGCAGGGATTCGCTGATGGGCGACCGTGCAACGCAACGTATTGTGCGTGAATGGCTTGTACAGGTTAGACGAGCGGCGGAGGGCTTGTCAACTGGGGGCTGGATGGAGGGTTGGCGGAGCTGGGGAGGCGGGCTGAGGCAGGGAATGTCGTCAATCTGTAGGCCTTGTGGATACGTCGGCGGCTGTGCGAGTATCGGCGTATCGGCATGGGGCACTGCATATGAACAAAGACGAGGCCAAAGAAAAATTCCGGCTGGCGGATCGGCTTTTTGCCGAGGAACAATTCGGGCCGGCGCTGAAGGTGTTGACGGAGTTGAACGCGGCTTTTCCGGGCGAGCGGCATGTGTTGTATCCGATGGCGCGGTGTCTGACAGGGTTGGGGCGCAATAGCGAGGCCGTGGATCTGGCGGACCGCGTGGTGCGCGAATTCAACTATGCGCCGGCGATCGATCTGTACCGCAAGCTGAAGGAGATGAAGACGGGCGGCGGGCTGGCGGCGTTGGAATCGCAGAGCGATCCGCCGAACCTGCCGGGGGCAATGAAGTTCGACAGCGATCCGATCGTGTTGCCGGGCGGGGTGTCGAAGTTCGACAGTGACCTTCCGCGTTTACCGAGCGAGTTTGATTCGATGGTCGATCGACCGTCGAAGTCTGGGGGTGAGGCTCCGCCGGCCTTGCCTGCGGCCGGGGGCCCGGGGTGGAAACCGCTCGCGTTTTGGATTGGCTTGGCAGTAGCGAGCTTCGCCGCGCTCGTGATCGTATCGGTGACCATCGGCCGGCCCGCGCTCGAATGGCGGGATTCGATTCAAGAACTGCAGGGAACCAATCCGTCTTTCGAGGAGGTGTTCGGGGATTTTCCTGCGGGACCCTTTGCGATTGTCCTCGTATTCAGCATGTTCACAAGTTACATCCTGGCGTGTTTCCCCGGCTATTGGGCGCTGCGGATCGTGGATGCACTCCGGTTCAACAATTTCGGCGACGACATGAAAGACGTCGCGCTGTATACGCTGTGGGGCCTCTTGCTTTTCCCGGTTCTCATCATTGGGTGGATCATTCTTCTGGTGATTCTGCAACGTCATTATGAATTGTCTTTTGGAAAACTTTGCGGCGTTGTGGTGTTATGGCTCGTCTTCGATATCGGCCTGGGAATTGTGTATCAGATTCTGTATACGGTCCTGGTCGGCATCCTGATCGCGTGACTGGGCGGCAAGGGATGAATCGGGAAGAGGCCAAGAAGAAATTTGAGATAGCCGACCGGCTTTTTGCCGAGCGGCGCTTTTTGCAGGCGCTGAAGTTGCTCACGGAGATCGACGCGGTCTTTCCGAACCAGCGGCACATCTTGTTTCCGATGGCGCGGTGCCTGGCGGGACTGAAACGCGACGCGGAAGCGTTGGGACTGGCGGAACGGGTGGCGCGGGATTTCGAGTACGCGCCGGCGGCGGAACTTTCGAAGCGGCTGCAGGACAAGCAGGCGAGAGGAAGTATCGCTACGCCGACTTCCGGCGTGACGCCTGCAACGCAGGGATTTTCCGCGCGGGACTTTTCGGCGGGTACGCCGCTGCCGCCGAATGTGGAAATTCCGCTGAACCAGCCTCAGCCGGTGGTGGCAAGCGAAGCATCCGTAGTAGAGCGACCGAGCGAAGCGTGGCGTTCGATCGCGCTATGGATCCTGCAGGTGGCGATCGGCTACGGCGTGTATGTGGGCGTGGCGGCGACGGTGGGGCGTCCGGCCATGGAGTATTATGCCGATCAGGAGGAGCACGGTGAGGACTATAAATACGGGAATTTGAAGGCGCCGGAGACGCCGTTGCAGTCGATCGTGTATTTGTTGACCTCGTACGTCTTTCACTTTTATTTCTTGGCGTGTTTTCCGGCGTATTGGTCAGTGCGGATTGTGGATGCGTTGCGTTACAACGATTTTGGCGAGGACATGAAGGACGCGGCGACGTACACCTTGTTTGGGTTCTTGTTGACACCTATGGTCGTAGTTGGTTGGCTGGCGTTCTTGTACTTCTTGCGGCGGCGCTTCGATCTTTCGGCGGGAAAGTTGGTGGGGGTCGTAGTCATGTTTTGCGTGTTTTCTGGGCTGCTGTGGTTTGTGGATCAGATTCTCATCGCGTTGGTGATTGTTCCGGCGCTGGGGGTGGGTTGAGTGGGAGTTTTTTTGATAGGAATAATGGGAAGTATGGGAGTGGATGATTTTGGGGCAGGCGGAATGAGCGGTCGCCGTTAGAGAGAAGATCATGTGCGATACGATTGTGATTGTTGAAGCGAAGCGCGTGCTGTTCGCGAAGAATTCGGATCGGGACGCGAACGAGGGGCAGAACCTGGTGTGGAACCCGCGGCGGCGCGGCGGGCCGGCGGCGCGGCTGAAGTGCACGTACATCGAAATTCCGGAGGTGGATGCGACCTTCGCCACGTTGCTGAGCCAGCCCTTTTGGCTCTGGGGCGCGGAGATGGGGACAAACGAGCACGGCGTTACGATCGGGAACGAGGCGGTGTTCACGCGCGAGCCTTATGAGAAGAAGCCGGGGCTGATCGGGATGGACTTGCTGCGGCTGGGACTGGAGCGGGCGGACTCGGCGAAGCGGGCGGTCGAGGTGATCACGGCGCTGCT
>VFKU01000634.1 GCA_009885415.1 Rhodothermota bacterium | reverse complement strand
TGTTCTGCAAAAACACCAGCGGCGTGCCGCTCTGGCAACAGAGATGGATAAACTGCGTCGCCTTCGTCGCGCCGTCGGGATCGATCGGCCCGTTGTTCGCCAAAATCCCCACCGCGTGCCCGTCGATGGAAGCATGCAAAGTCGCCGTATGCGGGCCATACGCGGGCTTGAAGTCCAAAATATCCGAGTCATCTACAATCCGCGCGATCACCTCGCGGCAGTCATAGGGCTGGCGGTAGTCCACCGGCACCACGCCGAGAATTTCCTCCGGGTCGTATTGCGGCGCGCGCCCCGAGATCGGCGCCGGGATCGCGCCCTCGCGGTTCCAGCCCAGCTTCGCGATCACCTCGCGCGCCATCCGGATACCGTCCGCGTCGTCCTCCGCGAGGTACTCCGCCGTCCCCGGCCCGAAGTAGTGCATCTCCGCGCCGCCAAGGTCCTCATCCGTCGCAATCTCGCCGGTAGCGGCCTTCAACAGCGGCGGA
The DNA here is from genome assembly GCA_009885415.1 of Rhodothermota bacterium. Classification (GTDB taxonomy): domain Bacteria; phylum Hydrogenedentota; class Hydrogenedentia; order Hydrogenedentales; genus VFKU01. The sequence goes on along the minus strand of VFKU01000634.1, from coordinate 6,994 downwards.
CCGGCCAGGAAAATCTTCGAGCGCCCGCGCACCACCACCAAGTAATCGCACAGTCCCGACTGATACGCCCCGCCCGCCGTCGAGGATCCGTGCGTCACGCCGACCACCGGAATCCCCATCGCCGACATCTTCGCCAGGTTCGCAAACCCACGCCCGCCCTTGACGAACATTTCGGATTGCCGGAACAAATTCGCGCCAGCGCTCTCAATCAACTGCACATAGGGCAGCTTGTTCTCCATCGCGATCTGCTGCGCTCGCAGGCCTTTGTCCCCGCCCAACGGCGTCGCCGCGCCCCCGCGAATACCAGAGTCGCTCGCCGCAATCATGCAGCGCACGCCCGACACATACCCAATCCCCGCGATGTTCCCGCCGCCGGAAATGTTCGCGTCGCCGTCGTCGTCGTGCATCTTGTAACCGCACAAGGTCGAGATGCCCAAGAAAGGCGCGCCGCGATCGAGCAGAAGATTGAGTCGCTCCCGAGGCAACAACTGCCCCCGCTTGCGAAACTTCGCCTCGGACCGCGCCGAATTCGCCCGGATTTTCTCTTCCAGCCCGCGGAACCCGCCGATCAGCGCCAGGTGCGCCTCGCGGTTCGCGCGGTATGCATCGGACTTCAGATCGATTTTGGATTCAAACCGGGGCATTGTGGCGGGATTCCAAGACAGTAGCCAAATCAGGCCGTTTCACCCCCATCTAATCAGAGGAGCGTCATGAATTCAATGTTTTCGCCCGATAAACCCGCGTTGAACAAGTCGGGGCCATAATCGTTATGATGATCAGTAGGAAATTGTGGAGGTGTTTCACATGAAAATCCTCGCCCTCGCGTTCTCAGTGCTCATTGCGTCCGCCGCCTCTCCCTCCGACCGCATCACCGTGCACGAATGGGGGACGTTCACCGTCCTGCAGGACGAACAAGGTCGCGCCGTCGCCGGCATTAATACCGACGACGAACCGTTACCCCAATTTGTGCACTCGCTGGGAGGCAACAGAAATCTGATTCAGATTTCGACTCCACGGACCCCCGCGCTCGGCAAAGCCCCCATTCCCGAATGCCACCCCGACGTTAAGCTGCGCCTCGAAACGCCGGTGACGTATTTCTATCTGCCCGAGGGTCACACCGGAGCCGTCACCCTCAACGTGCGGGTCCAGTTCCAGGGCGGCTGGCTGACGGAGTTCTATCCGCGGGCGGACGTCGAGGCGCCCGGTTTCGATCCTGACCATGTTTGGACAAGCCGCCTCGCGCCCGACGCCGTCGGGGAGCTCAATTGGAAAATGGTCAAACTCGGTGTTGCTGATCGCAGTCCCGAGACCGACAGCAACGTGTGGATCGCGCCGCGCGAAACCGGATCGGTGTTTATCGAGAACGACGGCCAGGTGGAAAAATTCCTCTTCTACCGCGGCGTCGGCAATATCGACGCGCCGCTTCAGGTCGAATACTCCTTCGAAAACGGTGCGCTGCGGGTGTTCCCCGGCGCACACCCCACCGGCGAAACGATCGATCGTATCGGAATCCCCAAACTCTGGCTGGTCGATGTCGCCGAGGACGGATCCATCGCATTCACCGAATTCGGACCGATCACGACCACCGGACAAAGTCCCAGCACGTTTCCGCTAAACATTCAGGCAAAGACACACTCCGCGCAAGACTATGGTGTGCTCCGGAACAGCATGCGTACCGCGCTCGTTGCCGACGGCCTATACCGCGACGAAGCCACCGCCATGCTGAAGACATGGGAACTCTCCTACTTCAAGAGCGCGGGCACGCGTCTGTTCTTCCTTGTGCCACGCGGCTGGACCGATGCGGCGATCCCGATCGACTTCGGCCTGCCGGTAGACCTGACCCGAACGATGATGGGCCGGATCGAACTGATCAATCCGCAGCAACGCGAACGCATGCGTAACATCTCGATGACAAACGTCTCCGACTACGACGGGCTTACTAAGCGTTTGCGCGGGGCACTCAATCCTCCCGGCAAAGTGCTGATGACAAGCGAAGCGCTCGCCCTAAATCTGCCGCAGCCTTACGGGGACTTCCTGCGGCTCGGCCGTTTCCGCAGCGCACTTTTGCTGCACGAACAAGCCGCGCGACCCACGCCCGACCTCTCGGCTTTTATTGCGAATCTGAAAATTACTGCTGGGCGCTAGTCCTTCACCGACTCCGCGAGCGCCGCCTCGTATACCCTGCGCGCCTCGGTGTATGCCATTTCCGCCGCGGGCCGCTCCGCCTCGCGGATCGCCCCTCGCTTCATCTCCCAACAGCGGTCGACCGACTTCATGCACCACTCCGCGCTCTTCTTCGATGCGCGAATCGGCTGATCGCCCACCAACACAAAAATCGGGTTCGTATGGCTGCTCTGATAGATCCGCAGCGCCACCCAACTCGAAATCGCAACGTCCCGCTCGAACGCGACATCCACAAATTTCCCGTCCGCGGCGATCTCTTTAGCGTCCACCGCCGCGCCGTTCACGATCAACTCCACCTTCACCGCGCGCGTCTGCCCCACCCGCGCGCGCTCGAGGTCCCAATACGGCGGCACAGTCGGCGCAAGCTGCGCAATAAACGCACCCACCTCATCCTGCGTCTCCGGCAAATACGCCGCCACGCGCGCGCCAACCTTCACCCGCTGCGCCGACGCCAGCTTCAACTCGCTCCCCTTCTGTCCCATCTCTGTGTCGTCCACGCGAAAATCCACGATGTGCGACTTCCCATCGCTCACATAATTTCCGCCTTCCTTGATCTTCTGCGCGAAACCGTCGAAGTTCAGCGCGCCGTCGAACTTCGCGTAGCTGCGACCCATGCCGACCCGTTCGTCGTAGATACAGGGAAAGTCCGTCTCGCCGCTGATGCGCGCGCGCGATCCGCAGTTCAGCGTGTGATACCAGATGTTCAGCTCCCACGGCGCCGGCGTGTCCACCGTCGAAATGAAATCCACCACGCCCAGCGCCGAGGTCACGATATATTCGTTCGCGCCGATCCCGTCGAACTTCGGAATCACGTAATTCGGAAAGTCCGTTGTCGGCGTCTGCGGCTCGAGGCCCCAGCCCGAATGCGCATAGCCCGCCACCGCGCCCTGACCCTGGGCCCACTTCATCACCGGCAGCGTCCAGCTTGGCCACTCCTCGATTTTCGTCGTGCCGGGATAGTCGTCTTCCTTCAGGCGAAGCAAACACACATGCCCCGCGTGACTCGAGGGAAATCCCGACACCTCCACGTCGTAACGCATCAAGTACGACGGCTGCGAGAGCGCGTGGTTCGCGCCCTCGAAGTGGGTCTTTTGGTGATACCAGCAGGGCCCCCAGGTCAACACGCACGACACGTTCAAATCTTCGCCCAGCCCCTGCCGCATCATCGCCAACGGCGTAACGCCCGCCTCCGGGCTCTCGTAGTGCGAGCAGCCACCCGCATGAACATGGTGGTCCGCGCTATACCAGCCCAACGCCGCGAGATGAATCCATCGCTTCAGATCGAACTGCTCGTGTTGCTCCAGCGCTTCCGGAGCAATCGTCACGGTCTTCGTCTGCGGCAGATACTCCGGCCCGCGCGTGAACGCGATGTCGTAAGTCCCCGCCGGCAAATTCACGTGCTCCCCATCCGCGCGATACACCTGACGCTGAAAGAAGAAGTCCGGATACTCGTCCGTCGCCGCCACACGCCGGGACGGCAACGGATAGATCCCCTTGAAGCGGCTCGCCCGCGCATCGGGCCCCCACAGCGGCGCTTCCGCCGTCCCCGGCTTCTGGTCCTCCGTGGCACGCCGATCGATCCGGTCCCGGATCACAAAAGAGGCCGTCGCTGGCTGCCCGTCCACGTCGCGCACATGAAAAACCATCTTCGCGCTCGGCCCACACTGAAACAAGACCGGCAACTCGCTGCGCTTGCCGAGGTCCGCCGTGCCCGCCCCGACGTCGAAAGACAACAGCGCCTCGCGCGCTCCCGACGCGCTCGTGTACACCTGCAAGATCACATACTCGACCGTGCCCCCCAGCAAAGTCTCCGTCATCGGCGGACGCCGATACAGTTGTATCTCCAGAAAACGATTCGCCACCTGCCCCGGCGTCAGCACCGTCTCCGGCCTCGGCTCGGGCTGCCCCGACGACTTCACCACCGGCAATTCCGCATTCGGCGAGCTCACCCCGAGCCGCGCCTGCGTCCCCGACTCGTTATGCACCTTGACCAAGAACGTCGACCAGCCGCCCTGCACGAGGCGTGCCTGCGCCGGGCCGCGCGAAACCTTCACGCGCATCTCAGGGTTGATGTGGACCGCCGCCAGGCAATAAGGATCGAGAACTTCCTGCACCGCGCGCGCCGTGGCTTTTTTCTGCGGCGCATCGCCCAAGGCCCGCAAACGCGCCGCGTCTTCGGCTTTCAGCGCGCCGCCCGCCGCGTGCAGGCCCGCTTCGATCCGCTCGGCCAGCGCGAGCAGCGGCTGCGGCTCCGCATCGCCCACCACGATCGAGTCCGCGGCGAACACCGCGCGGCTCAGCGCCAAAAGCACGGATAAAACCAAGGTCGGACGCGTGTTGGAAATTCTCATGTCGGCGCAGCGCTCCACGAGTGATTGCTCAGAGACGAGTCTACGCCCGGCCTGCGCCGCCTTCAATACCAACCTCGAATCCAATGGTGACGGGGTTTCTCGAATACCGGATTAGCGCGGTTCCCAAGACGATCATCCAGAGCGGTAGGAGAATGTTGTTGATGTCTGCGATCGCTTGGACTGAATGTGCGACATTGCGAAATGCGCCGATCAGAAATAGAGCCGAAAAACCGACTCCCGACCAAGCGGTCCATTTGGGGAATCGGCTCTCGTCACGCATGGACAGCCCCGTAAGAAGAAAAAAGGCCGCGAGCGCCGCCTCGCCCAGAAACTCTCCAATGTAATTGCCGAGGTAAACGTTTAGACCCTCGAACACGGCGCCAAGACTGCCCTGGGTCTCCGCGCTCGCCTCCGAATACACTTTCGCCAAGGCCCAATGGATGCTCGGCCAGCGCATCAACCCGAGGCACATAGCCAAGGCACCCATGGATGCGGCAACAATAGCCAGAGTCATCCGAGCAGGACTCGAGGGACAAGCGAAATACGTCCCGACCGCGGCGGGCACCAACAACAAAGGCAAGAACGCGTAGAGCGCCCACACCGCCCTCATGAGCGATCCGCCGTCACGAAGCCGCGGGAGTACTTCGGCCGCAGCACCGTCGAGAATGTCGGGATAGTCGAAATTCGCGGCCAGATAACTGAACACAACCACAAAGGCCAGCGCGCCTACGACGAAACTGGCGCCTCCGGCGACGATCACGCTTCGATGCTTCATCGGCGTTTCCTCGGTGGTGGGAGCAGGAAACACTCGCCCGCTTTCCACCACGGTGAACTCTCGATCACTGCTTTGGAAACGCTTCACCGTCGGATGCCGCGTCGGCGCCTACCTTGACCAATCCCTCCTCTACGCCCGTCGAATCCTCGGTGCTCGGCTCCGCCGTCACCGGGAGCACAATCTTGAGATCACGTACCATGCTGCACGAACTGGCGTTGCACGACTGCGCGTTCACCGTGATCACCGCTTCGCCGCCGTCCGCAACGCGCTCGACCTTCACCGCGAATCGCGCCGTCCCCTCAAAGCCCCACGAGTACCACTGGATGTCCGCCTTGGAAAGGTCCTTCGGCGCGGTCTGTTTCCACGCGCCCACCGTCTTCAGCCCGCCCGTCACCGCGATCCGTGTCGGCAATTCCGTCTCCGGCGTCTGCTTCCCCGTGGCCTTCCGCGCCCGCTCAACATTGTCCATCGCGTAGCTATGCCACGCCGGGCTGTGCTTCGCCTCCACGATCAACCACTCGCCCGCCAGCCGCGCGCGGTACGTCATCGCAATCTCGCCGCGATACATCACCGGCTTGGACTCGACCCACTCCCCCGCCATCGCCAACGTCGGCACAAGCAAACACAGGAACACCGCAGCCAAAACTAGGCTTGAAACGCCATCGCGGGAAGCGCGCCCCGGCCTGTCATCGCGAGGAGCACCCCACCCCCCGTCATTGCGAGGAGCGGGGTGTGCGACGAAGCAATCTCGCACACCGATCGTCATCCCTACCTCTGCATCCTCGCTACTGTTCGACCTTGCGGAAGTGTTCGCGGAAGGTCTCAACGACCATGTCATGGTTTTCACCGTTCCTCAAATAACGCGCAACGAACTTGCTTCCCGAATCCACATGAAGCCGGATATACACATCCAAATTCTGCGTGAACCCATCCCGCTCAACCCCGTCCACCGCCGTAATCACATCGCCCACTTGCAACTTATGAAGATTGTATACCTGCGCCGCCGGGTCCACCTTCACCACCTCCGCCGCCAACCCATCCTCCGGCAGCCCCAACACCCGCCGCCGCTCCGCGCTCAGCGGCTTCGACATAAAATACGGCTGCGGTTCCACCGTCCAGTACCGGAAATACAAATCCGTCAGCCACCACTCCTTCGACAGCGCGACCTTCAACTCCCGCCGTGTGCCTCCGCGATTCACCACCAGCGCGATTTCCGTCGCCGTCCGCGGCACCTTGTTGTATTCATACTGCAAATCGCCGAAAGTCAGCACCGGCTCGCCGATGATCGCCTCGATCAAATCCCCCGCCAGCATCCCCGCCTCGGCCACCGCTCCCGTCGCTGCCTTCACCACGAGCCCCTTCGGAATATCCAACTCGATCCCGATCCGCTTGATATCGGGATACGCATACAAGTCCGTCAACTTGTCCAGCGTCCCCCACTGCTCTTTCTCCAACAACTTGTAGTCGCCCACAAGATGACACTCCACGCAGCGCCCCGCGTCCATCACCTCTTGCTTCAACAAGGGCATCTCCGCCGGATACATCGCCTTCGGACGCGGCTTCGCCGGCAACTTCCCCGCCTTCGCCTTCGCATGCTGTTCCAGCCCCAGCTTCAGCGCCAACTCCAGGCTCTCGTAATTCAGGTACGCCTCCGGCGCCGTCTCGTCCCGCCCGCCGTAACGCA
>VFKU01000484.1 GCA_009885415.1 Rhodothermota bacterium | reverse complement strand
GTGGGGCCAAACTTGCGCCAACTTTTCCTCGTTCGTCCGTAAGCGGTAAGGCGGGTGCACTCTATGCAGACGGTTGCTCGCTGTTAAAATCGGAGGATGAAAAGTGCTCGCACCCATCCAGCAACCCGAACGGCCCCAGAGATCGCAGCCACCATTTCTCGCTACCGCGCCAGCGGGCTGGGGTTGGAGCGATTTGCTCGGGAACAAGGAATACCGCCGGGACGGCTGCATTATTGGCTCTACCAGAAGCAACCTGGCGAGGTTGCCCGGCGGAGGTTGCCTTCAGCGAAGCCAGCGGGGGTGCCGATTTTTCAAGAGCTCAAACTGACCAGCGCCCCGCCGCCGGTTGAGAGTTGGGCGGCGGAGGTTGGTCTGTCCACGGGGATGGCGGTTCGGTTCAGCCCGGCGGCAAGTGCCCAGTGGATTGGTTCGGTGGTGCAAGCCCTGCAACGGCCATGTTGAGCCTTTCTCCAGCCACGCGGATCTTTGTGGCGCTGGAGCCGGTGGATATGCGAAAAAGCTTCAACGGGCTTTATTCCCAGGTGCAAACGGTCCTGGGTCAGGAGCCGACCAGCGGCCATTATTTTCTTTTTACCAACAAGAGCCGCAACCGGCTGAAAATTTTGTTTTTTGATGGCAGTGGCCTTTGGGTTTTCGCCAAGCGTTTGGAAAAATCGACGTTTGCCTGGCCCAAGGGACAGGGTTCCAGCCGGAGCCTGCGTCCGGAGGAACTGAGCTTGCTGATTCATGGCATGGATGGCCAGCCACGGAAGAACTGGCATCGCGCATGAAAAGCAAAAATCGTTCTGGACTCCGAACCCGCTTCCCCTCATGCTCCTGGGCATGGACGCGGTTCTATCCGTGCAAGGACGCTCAATGTCCGGCTCCGATCTGGAGTCGGTGCGCTCCCTGTTAAACCACCACCCTGGCTGGAGCCGGTGGCGGCTTTCGCGTGTCATATGTGAACAGTGGGACTGGCGCAACCGCGCCGGAGCACTTAAAGACATGGCCGCCCGCAGCCTGCTGCTCAAGCTGCAGGCGCGGGGCTTGATCATGTTGCCCACGAAACGGCGGACGACGGT
>VFKU01000845.1 GCA_009885415.1 Rhodothermota bacterium | reverse complement strand
TGGGCGCTCGACGCGAAGACGGGCGAGCCGTGCAAGGACTTCGCGGACGGTGGGCCGGTGGATCTCGAGGGGACGCTGGGCGGCGTGAGCAGCCCGCGCTCGGTGACGCATACCTCTCCGGTGGCGATCTGCAACAACACGATTATCGTGGGATCGATCATTTTCGACGGGCCGACGATGAAGGAAATGCCGCCGGGCCACGTGCGCGGGTACGACGTGCGCACGGGCGCGATGAAGTGGATCTTCCACACGATTCCCCAGGAGGGCGAGTTCGGCGTGGAGACCTGGGAAAACGATTCGTGGAAATACTCCGGCAACACGAACGTGTGGAGCATGATGTCTGTCGACGAGACGCTGGGCTACGTGTATCTGCCCGTCTCGACGCCGACGAATGACATGTACGGCGGACACCGGCTGGGCGACAATCTCTTTGCCGAGAGCCTGGTGTGTCTCAACGCAGAGACGGGCGAGCGCGTATGGCATTTCCAGGCGGTGCACCACGGGCTGTGGGACTATGACTTTCCGACGGCGCCGATTCTGGCGGACGTAACGATCAACGGCAAGCCGCGGAAGATCGTCGCGCAGGTGAGCAAGCAGGCGAATTGTTACGTCTTCGACCGCGTGACGGGCGAGCCGATCTGGCCCATCGAAGAGAAAGCGGTGCCGCAGAGCACGGTGCCGGGGGAGCGCTCGGCGGCGACGCAGCCGCACCCGACGAAACCTGCGGCCTTTGATCGGCAGGGGTTCACGGAGGACGACCTGATCGATTTCACTCCGGCGCTTCGCGCGGCGGCGTTGAAGGCGATTGACGGTTATCAGACCGGGCCGCTGTTCACGCCGCCCAACGAGAAAAAGGGCACGCTCGGGCTGCCGAGCGCGGGCGGCGGCGCGAACTGGCCGGGGGCGGCGCTCGATCCGGAGACGGGGATTCTCTATGTGCCGTCGGGGACGACGCTGGGGCATTGGAAGGCGGTCGAGCCGGATCACAGCCGCTCGAATCTGAACTACGTGAGCAATTTTATGACGGGCGGCGGACCGGTCGCGCCGGAGTTGCAGGGGCTTCCGCTGGTGAAGCCGCCGTACTCGCGCGTGACGGCGATCAATCTCAACACGGGCGAGCACGCCTGGATGACGCCGAACGGCGACGGGCCGATCGATCATCCGCTGTTGAAAGACCTCAAGCTGAAGAAGCTGGGGCAACTGAGCAGCGGCATCGGCGGCGGCGGGCCGCTGTTGACGAAGACGCTCTTCTTCGTGACGCGGCAGGCGGCGCCGATGGGGAGCGAGGCGGACAAGACGCCGCACATCAGCGTGTTCAACAAGAAAACAGGTGAGATGCTCGGGACAATTCCGCTTCCCGGCGATCCCTATGGCAATCCGATGACGTACTCGCACAATGGGAAGCAGTACATCGCGGTCGGCATTGGCGGCGGCGGGTTCATGGGCGGCGGCGGGAAGTACCCGGCGGAAGTGGTGGCCTTGGCGTTGCCGTAGGCGATCGGTTAGCGAGATTGCTTCGTCGCAACCGCGCTCCTCGCGATAACGGGGGCCCT
>VFKU01000183.1 GCA_009885415.1 Rhodothermota bacterium | reverse complement strand
TCGGCGGGCGTAGTGTCGTAAAATACGGTTGTATCGTAAATACGCTGCCGTGTTGTCGGCTGGAGGCTACGCATGAGCACGACCGCCCGCCCGGACTCGGGCAAGATACGCATTGTCACCGTATCGCGCGAGAGCGCGCCGAAACCGATCTGGCGCCACGCGCCGCGTCATCTGCCGCATATTGAGTTTCCCGCCTATCGCCACGTACCGGGCGTCACGCCGCATCCGACGCGCGACGCGGAGGGTCACTCCTACGGCCTGTCGACGACGAAGGGCGCGCTGACCGCGCGGAATTGGAAGCAGAGCCGGGCGTATCTGCACGGGATAGACTTGTATCATCAGGGGTATCTCTGGGAATCGCACGAGGCGTGGGAGGGGCCGTGGCGCGAAGCCGAGCCGGACAGTCTCGAGGCGAACCTCTTGCAGGCGCTTATCTTGAATAGCGCGGCCTTGCTCAAGATTCACATCGGGAACGCGGCGGGCACGCGCAAGCACAGTCAGGCGGCGCGCTGGCGGCTGGCGCGGGTGCGCACGAAGGGCTTCGACGGGCCGGAGGCGCGCTTCCTCGGGATCCACATCGCGGATCTTATCGAGCAGATCAAGCGGTATTACGGTCCCTTGTGGGAAGCGACGGACGTGAACGAGATTCGTGTGCGCGGGCGCGCGCCGCGGATCGAGCTGGAAATGGGCGGCGATTAACGGCCCGTGTGGCCGAATCCGCCTGCGCCGCGCTGGGTATCGCTGAGCCGATCTACCGCGCGCCATTTGGCGTGGGCGACGGGGGCGATCACGAGCTGCGCGACGCGCTCGCCGCGTTGGAGCGTGAAGGGCTCGTCGCCGTGGTTGATGAGCAGGACTTTGATCTCGCCGCGATAATCCGCGTCGATCGTCCCCGGCGTGTTGACGAGGGTCACACCGTGGCGCAGCGCGAGGCCGCTGCGCGGGCGCACCTGCGCTTCATAGCCGGGCGGGAGGGCGATGCGTAGGCCCGTCGGTACGAGTTTACGTTCGCCGGGCAGCAAGGTGATCGGTTTTTCCAAGGCGCCTCGCAGATCCATCCCTGCCGCAAGATCGGTCTCGTATTGCGGCAGCGGCAGATCCGCGGCGTGAGGCTCGACGGCAACATCGATCGATATACTATGGGGGAGTTCCACGGCCGGTCCTAGAGCGCCAGCGCGAGCGTTTGCTCGGGCGCGGGTCCGAGGACGGTGACGGCGCTGTTGGCGGTGGTGAAGACGGCGGCCGCGGCCTCTTGTACTTCTTGTGCGGTGACGCGATCGACGTTGGCGAGCACTTCGCTGACGGGGACGATGCGGCCCTGATAGATGAGCGAACGGACCATGCGCGACATGCGGCTGAAGGTGCCCTCGAGTGCGAGCAGCAGGCCGCCTTTGAGCTGTTCGCGGTTGGCGGTGAGTTCGATGTCGCTGAGGGGCTCGTCGCGCAGGCGGCGGAGTTCCTCGGCGCTGAGGTCGAGTGTTTGCTGAAGATTTTCCGGCGCGACCGCGGCGTAGAAGCCGAGCAGGCCGCCGTGGGCGAGCATCGAATTGAAGGCGTAGACGGAATAGGCGAGGCCTTCCTGTTCGCGGATGCGTTCGAAGAGGCGCGAGGTCGAGCCGCCGCCGAGCGTGCTGGTCAAGAGATCGTAGGCGTAGCGCCGGGGATCGGTGATGGAGACGCCCGGGAAGCACCAGAGGAGATGGTCCTGCGCGATGGCGCGGCGTTCGATTTGCTGGCCGGCGTGGTAGGCCGGGGCGCTGTTCGGCGCGGTAGCGTTTGCGGGAGTCAATGCGCCGAACTCGCGCTCGATCTGTTTCAAGAACGCGGCCTCGTCAAAACGGCCGACGATGGATACGATCATGTTCTCCGGCGAGTACCAGGTGTTGCGATACGCGCGGACGTCTTCGATGGTCGCGGCGCTGACGGTCTCCTCGTAACCGGCGATCGGCCGGCCCATGGGATGATCGCGCCACGCGGATTCGATGGAGAGATCGTGGATGTAGTCCTCGGGCACGTCGCGCGCCGAGGAGATTTCTTCGAGGATGACGTTGCGTTCCTTGTCGAGATCGAAGTAGGTCGAGTGCTTGAGGATGTCCGCGAGGATCTCGAAGGCGCTGGCAACGTGCTGATCGAGCACGCGCGCGTAGTAACACGTGTATTCGCGCGTGGTGAAGGCGTTGAGCTGGCCGCCGCGGCCCTCGACCGCCTCCATGAGCTGCCGCGCGGTGCGGGTTTCGGTGCCTTTGAAGAGCAGGTGCTCAAGGAAATGAGACAGGCCCGCTTGGGCCGCGGCCTCGTGGGAGGATCCGGTACGGATCCATACCCCCAGCGAGGCCGAATGCACGTAGGGCAGGTGCTCGCACACGACCCGGAGGCCGTTGCTCAGCGTGTGGAGCGTCGGATCCAGCGGCGCGTAGACCGAGCCGCCTGAATTCGCCGTTTCCGTGCGCTCGTTTTTCACTGCGCGCGCGTCTCTGGGCACACGGGGCTACCGGCGTCCACCGCCGCCACCACGTCCACCGCGATCGCCGCCACGTCCGCCGCCAGGGCC
>VFKU01000534.1 GCA_009885415.1 Rhodothermota bacterium | reverse complement strand
GAAGAGGTCGGTGGCGAAGGCGAAGAGATCGGTGGGGTAGCGGCGGCGGAAGAGGGGGGCGGCATTGGGGCGGGTGATCGCGAGATCGAGCAGGTCGCGCACGGCGAACTGGCCGGCGTAGTCGGTGGGGAAGGGGCTGGTGTTCACGGCGGCGGTGTAGCCGCTGCGGTGAAGCGCTGCGAGCGCTTCCATCGAGAATTTTCCCTGCGGGAAGACCATCACGCGATCGTCCCGAAGTCCGAATCGCTCCTCATGCTTCGCCATGCGCGCGAGCGCCGTTTGCGAAAGCGCGTCGAGCCGCGCGGGATCGGTGACGCTGAATTCGCCCTTCGTGTGGTCGCAGCCGTGCACGCAGATGCTCAGCCTGTCCGGGTTCTCGCGGAACAGCGCGACCGTCTTCGGATTCGATCGGGCATGGTTCCATGGGATGAACGCAAAGGTCGCCGCAAGCTCGTCCTCGCACAGCCACGCGAGGAAGGAGTCGAACTCGATGCACCCGTAGCGCGGGCGCAGGAGCGGATCGTCGATGACGATCGACGCGCACGCTTCCGCTGCGCGCCAGCAGCGATCGCCCAGCGCCCATTTGATGAACATCACGAAGGGAATCAACTCCGCGAAGTGGTCGCGCGCCGGCTCGGCGCCGAGCGGCGCGCGTTGACCGATGTCCAAAACCTCGCGCGCGCCAACGACGAACAGGCGATCCTTCGCCACGAAGAATGGCGCGCCTCCCTCGCTGATGAGCGTATCGGTGCTGGCCGCGTTCGCAAACACGAGGCAGTCGATGGCCGTTTCGACGGTGAGTCCCGACAGGACGGCAGTGACATCGGGCCGCGTGCGGCCAATCGAGAAGGAGGCGACTCCGCGGCCTACGGGTTTGAGTTCGGCGACGAGCGCCGGCGAGTGCTCGGGATCATAAACAAGGACCGCGTGCGGCGAGGCTGCGAGGGCGTCCTGCAGCGCCTCGAAATCCCGGCCGCACAGGATGACCGCGCCCGGCGTTGAGGGGATTTCGCGGACGCGCTCGTGCGGCGCGCCGAGAAGGTCTGCGATCGCGGCGAGTCTGGCCGCGTTCGGGTCGCTCTCGAGCAGATACAAGCGTTGCATCAGAGGATTCTACCACCGACAGCGAACGCGGCGAATCGCCTACTGCGCCACGTCGTCCAGGACGGTCGCCGGGTCGGGATGGTCCGGATGGCGCGGGCGCTGTCGGGTCTCAATTCGGTTGAAGGGAATGCGCCGCGCAGTCCGGTATAATCGCGCGCTACTTCGAGTGGACGAGCGCAAGGAGGGGGGCCGCATGGCAAGTCCGAACGTCGAGCGCGATTACAAGATATGGAAAGTCATTGTCGCCTCAGCCGTTGGCACGATGATCGAGTGGTACGACTTCTACATCTTCGGAAGTCTCGCCACGGTCATCTCGCCGCTCTTCTATCCCGCCGGCAACGACACGCTCGCGCTCATCGCGTACCTCTCGACATTCGCCGTTGGTTTCGTCGTTCGCCCGTTCGGCGCTCTGTTCTTTGGCCGCATCGGCGATCTCGTCGGCCGCAAATACGCGTTTCTCGTGACGCTCGTCATCATGGGCGGCGCGACGGCCATCGTCGGCCTGCTTCCCACCTACGCCACGATCGGTATCGCCGCGCCCATCGCGCTCCTCGTCATTCGCGTGCTGCAAGGGCTCGCGCTTGGCGGCGAGTACGGCGGCGCGGCGGTCTACGTCGCCGAGCACGTCCCGGACGGGCGTCGCGGCTTTTACACGAGCTTCATTCAGATCACGGCGACGCTCGGGCTCTTCCTCTCGCTCGCCGTGATTCTTATCGTGCAGAACATGATGAGCGCCGAAGCCTTCCGCGAGTGGGGCTGGCGCATGCCGTTTCTGATTTCGATCGCCCTCGTCGGCGTGTCACTCTACATCCGCTCGCGGATGAAAGAGTCGCCGATCTTTGAGCACATCAAGACGACGGGTCAAACGTCGGCGCGGCCGCTGAGAGAAGCGTTCACGCAGTGGGACAACCTGAAGCGCGTGCTCATTTCGCTCTTCGGCGCCACCGCCGGCCAGGGCGTCGTCTGGTATACCGGCCAGTTCTATGCGCTCTTCTATCTGCAGACGATCCTCAAAGTTCACGGCACCTCGGCCAACTACATCGTGGCCGGCGCGCTTCTGCTGGGAATGCCGCTCTTCGTCGCGTTTGGCGCGCTGTCCGATCGGATCGGTCGCAAGTGGATCATGATGGCGGGCTGTTTGCTCGCTGCCGCGTCTTACATCCCGATCTATCGCGCGATGCAATCGGTCGCCGGATCAGGCG
>VFKU01000335.1 GCA_009885415.1 Rhodothermota bacterium | reverse complement strand
TGCAGGAGGCGGCGCTCATTGGCGCGGGCCTGTGCGTACTGGTCGTTTTCTTTTTCTTGTGGCGCATCCGGCCGACACTGATTGTGGCGCTGGCGATTCCCGGCTCGATGGTCGTCGCGTTCCTCTATATGTACGCGACGGGAATGAGCCTCAACATTATTACGATGATGTCGCTGATCATCGCGGTCGGCATGGTGGTGGACGATTCGATCGTGGTCATCGAAAACATTTACCGGCACCAGGACCTCGGCGAGACACAGTGGGAGAGCGCGCGCAAGGGCGCCTCGGAGGTCGCACTGGCGGTCGTGGCCTCGACGGCGACGAGCGTGGCGGTGTTCACGCCGGTGTTCTTCATGCAGAAGGGCATCATGAGCGTGTTCATGCAGCAGTTCGCCATTCCCGTTGCGGTGTCACTGACGGCGAGCCTGTTCATTTCGCTCACGGTGATTCCGCTCGCGGTGTCGCGGCTGAAGCACCACCCAAGATCGCCGATGGAGCGCTACCGCGCATGGCGCGAGAGCGGCGGAATAAACTCGGGGCGAATCGGCCGGGTATTTCTGTGGCTCCAGCCGATTCGCTGGATCGAGGCGTTCTATGTAGTCGGTTTACGCTGGTCGATTCGGAACCGGCTGGCGGCGTTGCTTGTGTTGGCGGCGATTGTCGGCGTGACCGCCGCGGTGCCGATGCGCAATATGCCTTTCAAAGCCGTGCCGCAGGTCGATCGCCGCGTGGTCGAGTTGGACGTCGAGTTCGAACCGAATTTTGACATGGAGAAGGCCGGGAATCTGATGGGCGAGATCGGGTCGATGCTCGATGCTCGCCGCGAAGAGCTCGGCGTCCGCAGCGTGTATCAGAACTACTCGGTGCGCGGCGGCGAGATACAGGCTTTTCTAGTCAAGGCAGAAGATTTGGCGCCGGGCGCGGACTATCCCTACACGACCGACGAGGTCGTCGACATTCTCTGGCATCTCCTGCCGGAGCGCGCGCCGGGCGCACGGCTGACCGTTTCCACGGGCGGCGGCGGCATGGGCGGTGGCGGCGGAATGGGCGGCTCGCAGGTTTCGCTGCGCTTGCAGGGCGACGACGCGCAGGAGATCGACGGCCACGCGGACGCGCTGGTCGCGCAACTCGAAGGCGTGCCGGGCCTGAGCGACGTGCGAAAAAACGTCGAGCGCGCACAGCAGGAAATCCAGCTCAAGGTGGACAACGTGCTCGCCGAGCGGGCGGGCATCGACGCGATGCAGGTGGCGCAGACGGTGGGCTTCGCGCTGATGGGCACGGAGCTCTCGCGCATCAAGCAGGGCTCGCGCGAAATCCAGGTGTGGGCGCAATTCCAGGAGGCGGACCGCCGCGGACGCGCGAACCTGGACAACGTGATGCTCTCCGGCCGCGACGGCTCGCGGGTCACACTGAATCAACTGGTGACCATGGAAAAGGGGAAGACGCCGCAGACGATTAACCGGCGCGACGGGAAGAATTTTGTGGTGGTGACGGCGTCCGTCGCCAAGGGCGAGATCGGCAAGATCATGGGTCAGCTCGGGAAAATCGCCACCGACTTCGACCTGCCCGTGGGCTACAGCATTGGTTTCGGCGACGAAATCGAGAACCTGCAAAACGACCGGAGCAATTTCGGCGCGACCCTAATCATGGCCGTGCTGCTGATTTATATCGTGATGGCGGCCTTGTTCGAGTCGCTCGTGCTGCCGCTGTCGATTCTCACGTCGGTGCCGCTGGCCTTCCTCGGCGTCGCATGGACCGTGTATTTCGCGCACATGCGCTCGTCGAATGTTGCGATTGACACGATCGGCTTTATCGGCTGCGTGCTCATGGTCGGCGT
>VFKU01000433.1 GCA_009885415.1 Rhodothermota bacterium | reverse complement strand
CTCTGGCTCGGCTCCTCGTGGATTTCGATGCCGACACCGTGGCCCAGGCCATGGCCAAAGCGATCGCCATGGCCCCCTTTCGCGATGATGCCGCGGGCAACAGCGTCCACCTCGCGGCCGCTCACCCCCGGACGAATCGCTTCGAGCGCCGCCAATTGCGCGCGCAGCGTCACGCAGTAAATCTCTTCGAACCACGGGCCGGGAATGCTACTAAACGCGAATGTCCGGGTCAAATCCGAACAGTACCCGCCGAGCCGGCAGCCCATGTCGATCAACACGATGTCGCCCGGTTTCAATCGACGCTCGCCCGGAACGCCATGCGGCAGGGAGCTATTCGCACCGAACAAAACTATCGTGCCAAACGACGGCCCGGAGCACCCGCGACGCTTGTACTCGAACTCGATCTCGGCCGCAATGTCGCGCTCCGCCACGCCCTCGCGCAGTTTCGGAAGCACGTCGAGCAAGACGCCCTCCGCCAGTTGCGAGGCAGCCCGAATCGCATCCGACTCCCGGGTCTCCTTACGCAGGCGCAGGGTAGAGACGAGCGTTTCGTTGGGCACGAGCTCTCCGCCGAAACCCGCGGCAAGACGCGTGTGTTCGGCGACGGTGTGGCCATTGGGATCGAAAGCCACGCGTTTTACGCCGAGCTTTTTGAGCCAGTCTCCTCCGCGCTGCATCTGGTCGCCCGTGATCTGCGAAACCGCAAGGTCGCGCACCTGGGCCTGGGCCTGCTCGGTGTAGCGCGAATCGCAGAGGAAATGCGCCTCAGTAGCAGTCACCACAATGACGGAAGAGACATGATCGAGACTGGTCAAGAACCCACTTAGGTATTGGTTCGCCGGCGGATGCACACTGACAAAAGCATCGCAGCCGGCCGCAGCGAGGCGGGCGCGCAGAGCGTCGATCCGCGGCTTCATTTGGGCGAGGCGAGCTTCCGCGCGGCGTGCAGCGCGAGGCGATAACTCTCGATGCCAAAGCCGCAAATCTGCCCGACTGCCACAGGGGAGATGAAGGAGTGGCGGCGGAATTCCTCGCGCGCGTGGACGTTGGAAAGATGGACCTCGATCGTCGGCACGCTCACTCCGGCGATCGCGTCGCGCAGCGCAATGCTCGTGTGTGTGTAGGCCCCCGGATTGATGAGGATGACCTGCGCCCACTTTGCCGCGGCCTGCACCGCGTCCACCAGCGCGCCCTCGCTGTTGGACTGCGTCGTCTTGAGCGTGATCCCGAGGCCCTTGGCCTCGTCCTCGAGCATCTTGTTTATGTCCGCCAGCGTCTGCGAGCCGTACACCTCCGGCTCCCGCGTCCCCAGCAGGTTCAGGTTCGGACCGTGGATCACCATCACGTTCATGCCGACGTCTCCGCGTCTTTCTTCGCCGAGGAAAGAGCCTAACGCAACCCACCGGGAAGATTCATCTGGCGAGGCGCTCACCACATCAATTGGTCGTAACGATCGAGGATACCGGCGCGCTCGATCATCGCCTGGCCTTCAGCCAGCATCTTGTTGCCTTCTTCAGTGCGGCCAAATTTTACCAAGGCGACGCCCAGCTTTTGCAGCGCCTGGCCGTAATGAGAAGCAATCGCCGCCGATCGCGGATAGAGTTCGTAGGCCTTGCGGTAATACCCCAGGCCGGTGTTGAAGTACTCGAGTCCCAACGTACCGCCCTCGACATTGCCCCGCAACCATAGCGCCTTGGCGTAGTTCAGCCACCACCACGACACTTTCGGGCTGCGATCCACCGTCGCCTTCGCCCAACGCTCCGCCTCGAGCGCGTAGCGGCGCTTCGCCACCGGATCGGAGGCGTTGTTATGCAGCGACTCATACCATGAAAAAATATGGGCCGACACTTCGGGATCGTGCGGATACGACTTGTCCCATTCCTCAAGCACCGCGATTCGACGCGCGCATTGCTCCGCGACCACCTGCCGGGCGCGAGGGAGTTGCGCCTCGATAAAGAAAAGAAGAGTATCGGCAGTAGGGGCCTCGCCGGGATTCAAAGGCCGCCACCCCCTCGGTGACTCCGGGACCGGTACGCCAAGCACGCCGACCGACTCAAGCTGAATCAAATCGGGCACGACACGCAGTGCGCCCCGCAATTGAACGACCCGGGCCTTTCCCGGCTGATTGAGCGGGGATTCGGGTGGCGGATTCAGAAGGCCCCACACGATGTTCGCCGCTTCGAGCCGGGCGTTCATCGGCTTTCGATCGCCGATCGAGTAGAGCCGCCAGCCCCCCCGGCCTTCGGTCAGGCCAAGGTCAAACAGGAACGCGCGGAAGAGGGACGCCGTGCACAAAAGCACGACGACACCGAGCACCGCCGAAGCGATCCACCCGATCCGCCGATGGCCTGCGGGGGCGGCGGCCGCGGCCGGACGATTCAGGTTCGCCAAAGCATAAAAAAGTCCGGCCACGGTGAACGCCGGCATTGCCAGGCTCGAGTTCTGAAAGTCGAAATCGACCAGGCTGTGCAATATGAAGCCCAGCGCCCCGGCGTAAGTCCCCGCGAGCCAGCGCTTCGTCTCTGCGTCCGTTTCGGCGAGAATCCTGCGCGCGCCCCACACGCCAAAGTACACCCAGAAGGCCACAAACAGCGCCCCCCCGAAAATCCCCGTCTCGCAGAAATATTGCAGGAAATCGTTGTGCGCCGTCTCTACGTCGCCCGCCCCGATAAACTGAAACTCCGGATACGCCGTCTGGAAATTTCCGAGCCCCACGCCCGTCCAAAAATTGCCCATGAACATTTTCATGCTCACCTGCCAGTAGCTCACGCGCAAGCGGAAGGTCGAGAGGTCGGCCAGGCTCGCCAGTTGGCGTTCGGCGCCTTCGATGTTGATGGTCTTCTTTTCTTTCTCCGCCTCTTCGTATTTTCGCTGCTCGTAACGCATATTGCTCGGGATCGGGTCGGGCAGACGATACCCGTCCTCGTCCTGCGCAGCGCCCGGCCGCGAAAACAATAGCGCCCCGCCGATCAGCAGCGAGACCAGGCCGACGTGAACGACCCGCGCATTCCACGGCAATCGATTTCCCCGGACCAGCAACACCGCGAACGCGCTCGCCGCCACCAGCGCCGCGGCCGAACCCCGCGAATAAGACAGCCACAGGGCAATCAGCGATGTCCCAAGCGCCGCCGGCACCGCCACTCCCGCGCACAGACGGCCAAACGCGGACAAGCCGCGTCCGCGAACAAACCAGCCTCCGCCCGCCCCCACCACCGCCGCCACCGGCAGGAAGAAGAGGAAGGGACGATACGCGCCAGCGATCGGCGCCTTCTGGCCCGGCCGCGCGAGACCGATGAACTCGTTGCCGAAATACAAAACGGCCAGCGTCACGAACGACACGCCCAGCCCCACGCCAAGCGCCATCCAGCCGAGGTATTTCGATTCCGGGCGCTCGCGCGGGCCCGAGAGCGAGCGCAGCGCCGCCATCGCGTTCGGCAGCACGGCGCCAAGAATTGGAATCCCCAAGATGAGATACGCGCCGAGCGCGTTGGGAAAGAGAAAGGTGCCGAAGGCCCGGTTGGACTCAATCCGGTGCTTGAGTTCCGGGTTCACTTCCGTCGACCCGAAATATAGCTGCATGACTTGCGGATTGTCCTTGAGGACCTGCCGCATCCCTCTCAGCATCACGTTGTAGTGGAAGATCGTCCAGAGAGAATTCAGCAGCCAACCGGCCACCATCGCCCCGAGAACAATGCACACCGCGCGCCGCGTCCGCAGCCCGTTCGACGCGAGCACAAAAAGCAGCAGGTAAACCACGAGTCGTTGCAAACCGCGGCTCGTCGGGTCATACGCGTAGCTTGCGTACCCCGTCAGCCACGCGACGCCGAGGAAGGCCGCGAGCAAAAAAAGCGGCACCGGCGCCCGCAGCGAAACCGGCCGCAACAGCCCCCGCGCGCACCACGCCGCGCCCAGCGCCAAAACGATCGCAAAAAAATAGGCGTTGAACGCCGGAAAGGTGAGCCCGTCGCGCCACGGCCGTAGCACGATCAGCAGACCCAGCCCCAGCGCCACCGGCTCGGCCGCAAGGCCACGCCAGAAGGAAATCTCCGCGTCCCCCGCGCCACCGCTAGTGGAGCGGGCGCTGAGGGACTTCGCCGCCGAGTCCGGCGCCGGGCGTCTCTTCTTTCGCTTGCTCAATCCTCGACCTCTCCGATGACTTGCCCGCCCGCATCAGCAGGATGATTAGCAAAAATATACCCGCAGTCTGCGCGACGATGACCGCCGCGCCCATCACGCCCACCTGCCCAAGCAAGGCCCCGCTCAGTCCGGTCACCCCTGCGACCAGAAAAATGAACTCGACCGCCTGCCGCGGGGTCATCCCGACCTCGACCAGTCGATGCGAGAAATGACGCTTGTCGCCTTTCATGATCGACTCGCCCTTGCGCCAACGGATGTAGACGACGCTCGCCGTGTCGAAAAGCGGCACGCACAACGCAAGCAGCGGCGCGGCGACCGCAATATAGGTGGGTGTCGACTCGGTATAAAACGTGCCCAGCACTCCCACGGTCGCCAGGATGTAGCCGCAGAACATCGCGCCGGCGTCGCCCATGAAAATCCGCGCCGGATTGAGGTTGTGATACAGGAACCCCGCCACCGATCCCGCGAAGACCATGAGCAACACGCACACGAAGTATTCCTGTTGCGGCAACACGCAGAGGAAAAACGACAGCGCGCCAATACCCGAAACGCCGCCACAGAGTCCGTCCATGTTGTCCAGGAGATTCATCGCGTTCGTCATCAGCACCACCCAGAAGATCAATACCGCACCGGCGATGGAGAGGGAGACCCACTCCTGGGTGGTCTCCGAGAGTGCGGTGAATATCTCGAAACCCCCAAGGATTTTGTCGATGAAAAGATCGGGATGGACGCCGGAAATCACCAGGATCAGCCCCGCCGAAATCTGGCCCATCAACTTGACCTCTGGACTTAGCGCCTTAAGATCGTCCACGACGCCGAGAAGAAAAATGATCAGTCCCCCGGCGAAGACGCCGATGAGCGGACGAATCGAATTCTCCCCAAGAAACGAAGTTACGTTCTCCTCGAGCCAGGGGAAACCCAACTCCGGCGCGCGCAGGAGCAGGGCGAGGTTCGTGAAAATCACCAGGTTGAAGGCCCCGAATATCGCCACGCCGCCGAGCAGTGGCACCGCCTGCGTGTGAATCTTGCGCGCACCCGGCTTGTCCACCACGCCCCAACGCAAGGCGAGATGCCGCACCGCCATCGTGAGCAACAGCGACACGACAAAAGACTCCACAAGCACGGAGCTAAAGATCAGATACCAGTTGTTCATCATCGCCCGGCCACGTCCTTGTACAAGTCGAACTCGCGCCGCGCGATTTCCCGCGCGTCAAACTCACGAAGCACGCGCTCGCGCGCCTGCCCCCCGAGCCGCTCGCGCAAGGCCGCATCGTCGAGCAGACGGTTCACCGCGTCCGCCAAAGCCTGCGTGTCGCGCGGCGGCACGTTGAACCCGGTCTCGCCGTCGAGATTGGCAAATTCCACGCCCGTGCCCAGGCGCGTCGCGACCACGGGTTTGCCGCAGGCCTGCGCCTCGAGAATCGACATCCCGAAGGCCTCGCTGCGCTCAATCGACGGGAATGCGAAGACCTCGCAGGCGTGCAGATGCGCTACCAAGTCCGCGTCGCTCAACTCGCCAGGAAAATGAATCGGCGCGCCGACATCCTTCGCTTTCGCGATCAGCCCTTCGCGATCGGGGCCGTCCCCCGCGATTACGACAGGCGCGTGTATGGCCGGGGCGGCGTCCACCAGAAAATCCAGACCCTTGTAGTAGCGGTGGCGTCCCGAGAACAGCACGAAGCGCCCTCCGTATCGCGCGCGAAGCGCTTCCATCTCCGCCGGCGGCGGCGTAGCGAAGGCCCCCGGCACAATCCCAAGCGGCACCACGCGGCACCGCTCCCGCAGCGCCCCGAGCACGGGCGACGTGCGCACGTACGCCTCCGAAGTGGGCAGGATCATAGCAGCTTGCCGGAGAAATTGCATTTGAATCGGCCCATAGACCCGCATCGCGGCCGCCTGTCGCACCACATCGCTATGATAGCGAACGATCAGCCGCCCCCTCGGTCGCGCCAGCAACCACGCGACTTCCGCCGTGGGATTGGGCACGTGCACGACAATGACCTCGGCCTGCGCCGACAGCCGCCGCAAATGCCACGGAAACGACGGCGCCACGGGCGCGCTCTGGAATCGCCCCCACTCACCCACTTCCAACACCCGCGTACCGTCGCGGACCGCCCACGCCGTCTTCATCGAACGGCTGCACGTGAGCGCGCTGACCTCCGCCCACTCGCGCTGATACCGGCACATGAGTGCAATGTGGCGCTCGATGCCCCCGCGCACCGGCGGATCAAAATCCTTGTACACGTGCAGTATTCGCATCATTGGCCCAAGACCCGGCGATAGGCCGCCGCGGTCAGCTCCACGCAGCGCCGCCAGCTCAACTCACGCGCGCGAACGAGTCCTGCCGCGCGAAGCCGGGTCTGTAATTCGCGATCGGCCGCGAGGCGCTTCATCGCCGACGCGATCGCGTCCGTGTCCTCCGGATTCACGAGCAACGCCGCCTCCCCCGCCACTTCCGGCAGGCTCGATGTGCTCGACGTGATCACCGGAAGCCCGCAGGCCATCGCTTCGAGCGGCGGCAGACCAAAACCTTCCCAAAGACTCGGCCAGACGAAAGTCGTCGCCGCCGACATCACCGCCGACATGTCCTCCGCCGCCACAAAGCCCGGGAAATGAATGCGCGCCCGATAGGTCGCTTCCGCATAGGCGCGCCGCGTTGCTTCGGGCTTCCAGCCCTCGCGGCCCGCAATGACCAGGTGTTGGTCCGTCCCCGCCGCAATACTATCGAAGGCCTCGATCAGCCGGGGCAGGTTTTTACGCGGCTCGATCGTGCCCAAGTAGAGAAAAAACCGCTCCGGCAGGCCGTACTTCATGCGCGCCCGTTTCACCGCGCCGGCGTCCGCGGGCCGCAATTCTTCGCCTACGCCCAGCGGCACGACGACGCAACGCTCGCGCGAGACGCCCAAAAACTTCTCCAGGTCCCCCGCGGTCGCTTCCGAGTCCGCGATGATCAAGTCCGCCAGCCGCACGCTCGGCCGGATCGACGCGCGGTAGTAGACCGCCCGCTCCCACTTGAACCATTCCGGATGCCGCAGGAAGGACAGGTCGTGGACGGTGAGCACGACCTTCACGCTCGCCACGCCGCCCCGCCGCGCCCGGCGCGCAAAATTAGCTGGATAGTGAACTATATCTGGGCGTATCCCGCGCAGCGCCGCGCGCATCTCCCCTGATCGTCGTAGCGTCCCCAGCGGAAACCGCGCGGACGAGCACGGCACCACTCCCGAGAGTCCCCGCTCCCTCCACTGCGCGCAGGCCGCCGCCGGCACCGCCGCATGGATTTCCGACCCGCTCATCGCGCTGGGAAGATACTGCATCAGGGCGGTCGCGTAGGAACCCGTTCCGCTCAGGTTCGTCGATTGCAGCGCGTCGAGCAGAATCTTCACGGAGTAGGTCGAACCTCAGGCCGTCGCGCCGGGGATGCTTAGTAGCGCTTAACGAGAGTCATGGTAACAACTTAAGGATTATCGGGCAATGGGCCCTCGGGCCGCCTAAAATTGACCCCTAGCAAAGGCTATGTTAAACTCCGATTCTTATTAGCACTCTGCTTAATTGAGTGCCAAACAGGCGTGCAACCGTGGCCCAATCGCAACTCAACGATCGCGAACAGCTCATCCTCCAGGCCGTCGTGCATCTCTACATCACCTCCGCCGAGCCGGTCGGGTCGCGCGCCATCGTCAAGCGCCTCAGCCTCGATATCAGCCCGGCCACCGTCCGCAACGTGATGGCCGATCTCGAGGAAATGGGCTACCTCCAACAACTCCACACCAGCTCCGGCCGCGTCCCGACGGACAAGGGCTACCGCTACTACGTCGATTTCCTCATGCGGATTCAGGACGTGACCCAGGCCGAGCGCGCGCGGGCCGAGCTTCAGTTGACCGGGCAACTCAGCGACGCAGAAACGATCCTCCGCCAGACCAGCTATTTGCT
>VFKU01000097.1 GCA_009885415.1 Rhodothermota bacterium | reverse complement strand
CGGTCGCGTTGTCGCCCGGCGGGTGAATTTGCGGGCCAACCATCCCGACCTGCTCAACGCCGTCCTGCCCCACGAAGTAGGTCTTGGAGCGGCTCTGCGCCCAGGAGGACTCGGCCCATAGCGCGGCAGCCGAGACGAGCACGGCCATCCATCCCCTTGAACGCGCTATGGAGTTGCGCGTCGTCATGCACAAGATTATACCCGCAAAGGACTTAGGCGACAAGCCCTTCGGAGCTAAGTGCCTGCGGGCGCTGGGCTTGTCATTCGGGCGATCGGGTGTTAAGGTAGGCCCGCTGCGGGGGAGGCATTGTCGGCTTGGGTGCCACGCTTGAGGAACAAATCGGGGAACGCTTGAAGTTTCGAGGGCAAGGCCTCGCGACGGCCGAGTCGTGTTCGGGGGGGCTCATCGCCCACCGGATTACGAACGTGCCGGGATCGTCGGCCTACTTCCTCGGCGGCGTGGTGTCGTACAGCAACGACGCCAAGGTCTCGCTGCTGGGCGTCACGCCGCATACGCTGCAGACGCACGGCGCGGTGAGCGAAGCGGTCGCGCGGGAGATGGCCGAGGGCGCGCGAGAGAGATTTGCCGCCGATTACACGGTGGCCTGCACCGGCATCGCGGGGCCGACGGGCGGCACGGCGGAGAAGCCGGTCGGGCTGGTGTACATCGGCGCGGCCGGGCCGGGCGGCACGCGGGTCGAGCGCTGTCAGTTCAACGGGGATCGCATGAGCATTAAAGAGCAGACGGCCGATCGGGCCTTGCGCATGGTGTTGGAGGCCTTGGCATGAGCGCGGGCTTTACGCACCTCCATTGCCACACCGAGTACAGCGTGCTCGACGGCCAGTGCCGTATCCACGAAATTCTGGAGAAGTGCCGCGAGTTCGACATGAAGTCCTGCGCCATCACCGACCACGGCGTGCTCTTCGGCGCGGTCGAGTTCTACAAGACGGCCAAGAAAATGGGCATCAAGCCGATCATCGGCTGCGAGCTCTACGTCGCCAAGGCTGGCCGGCACGATCGCTCGCAGCGCGGCGAGGACAATTATTTTCATTTTCTAACGCTTTGCGAAAACGAGACCGGCTATTTCAACCTCTGCAAATTGAGTTCGCTGGGCTACCTCGAAGGCTTCTATTACCGTCCGCGCGTGGATGATGAGTTGCTGGCTAAGTATAGCGAGGGGCTGATCGCTACGACTTCGTGTCTCGCGGGCGAGGTACCGCAGCTGATCCTCGCGGGAAAACTCGACCAGGCGCAGAACGCGCTGCTGAAGTACGTCGAGATTTTCGGCAAGGACAATTTCCTCGTCGAGCTGATGGATCATGGCATGGCCGACCAGCAACAGGTGAACCCGATCCTCGCCGAGATGGCGGAGAAGCACGGGCTCACGCTGATCGCGACGAACGACGTGCACTACGTGAACAAGGACGACAGCGAGCCGCACGACGCGCTGCTTTGCATTCAGACGAACGCGCAGATCGAGCAGGAGAACCGCTTTCGCTTCCCGACCGACCAAGTCTACTTCCGCAGTCCCGGCGAAATGCGCGATCTCTTTTCGAAATGGCCCGAGGCCGTCTCGAACACGGAGAAAATCGCGGAGCGCTGCAACGTCGAGCTTAAGCTCGGCCAACACCTGATCCCCAACTACCAGCCGCCGGCGGGCCGCGACAAGGTCGATTTTCTGCGCGAACTGGTGCATGCGGGACTCAAGGAGCGCTACGGCAAGAAGCCGAAGAAGGAGCTCATCGATCGCGCCGATTTCGAGATGAGCGTGATCAACCAGATGGGCTTCACCGACTATTTCCTCGTCGTGTGGGACCTCATCGCCTACGCGCGCGAGCAGGGCATCCCCGTCGGGCCGGGCCGCGGCTCGGGCGCGGGCAGCATCGTGGCCTACGCGCTGAAGATTACGAACATCGATCCGATCCGCTACGGCTTGCTCTTCGAACGCTTCCTCAACCCCGAGCGCGTGTCGATGCCGGACTTCGATATCGACTTCTGCTATGTGCGCCGCGAAGAAATGATCGAGTATGCGCGCCGGAAATACGGCAAAGACAACGTCTGCCAGATCGTCACGTTTGGGCGGATGCTTGCGAAGAACGTCGTGAGAAACGTCGGCCGCGTGATGGGTATGCAGTATCCCGATGTGGACCGCATCGCCAAGATGGTGCCCGATACGCTCGGTATTTCCCTGGACGAAGCCTACGAGAAGGAGCCACGGCTCAAGGAACTCGTGCGGAACGATCCGCAGGTCGCCAAGCTCTGGCGGCTCGCCAAGCGCCTCGAGGGCACGGTTGGCAATTGCGGCACGCACGCCGCCGGCGTCGTCATCTGCGATTCGCCGGTGATGGATCACGTCGCGCTCTATCAGACCGCCGATACCACGACTGTCGCCACGCAGGTCGAGATGAAGGGTTGCGAAGACATCGGTCTGCTCAAGATGGACTTCCTCGGCCTGCGCACGCTGACGGTCGTGCACGAGACGGTGCGGCTGGTGCGCGAGGCGCGCGGCAACTTCATCGACATCGACAACGTTGAGCCGGACGATCCGAAGGCTTACGAACTGCTTCGCACGGGCAGGACGACCGGCGTGTTCCAGCTTGAAAGTACCGGCATGCGCGACCTTACCAAGCGCATCGGCCTCCAAAGCCTCGAAGAGATTTGCGCGCTGGTCGCGCTCTACCGCCCCGGTCCGATGGAATTTATCGACGAATACATCCAGGGGAAATTCCAGCCCGACACGGTGAAATACGATCACCCGCTGCTCGAGCCGATCCTCCGCGAGACTTACGGCATCGCGGTGTATCAGGAACAGGTGATGCAGATCGTGCAGGCCGTGGCCGGGTTCACGCTCGGCCATGCGGACATCTTGCGGCGGGCGATGGGTAAGAAAAATGCCGCACTCATGGCTGAACAACGCGACAAGTTCGTCGAGGGGTGCAAGAAAGCGAACAATATCGGCCCGAAACTCGCCTCGGAACTCTTCGACAAGATCGAGACCTTCGCCGGCTACGGCTTCAACAAGTCCCACAGCATGGCCTACGCCTATGTCGCGTATCAGACCGCGTTCCTCAAGGCCAACTACCCGAGCGAGTTCATGGCGGCGTTGCTCACGAGTGAATCGGGCAACCTCGAGAAGGTCGCCAAGTACGTCGACGAGTGCAACCGCATGGACACGGCGGTCCTTCCGCCCGACGTGAACCGCAGCGCGGTGAATTTCACGGTGGACGGTAATACGATTCTCTTCGGGCTCTTCGCCGTGAAGAATGTCGGCGTGCTCCCGGCCAAAGCGATCGTCGCCGAGCGAATCGCCAACGGTCCCTACAAGGACATCTTCGATTTTTGTGCGCGACTCGACGCGAAGACGCTGAACCGGCGCGTGGTCGAGAGTCTGAACAAGGCGGGCGCCTTCGAGTGCACCGGCTGGACCCGCGCGCAGGTGGAGGCATCGATCGACGCGGCGCTCGGCGGGGCCGTCGCCGCGCAGAAAGAGCGCGAGGCTGGACAATCCTCCCTCTTCGATCTGCTGGGCGACGACGCGGAGGCCGCGAACGGCCACGCGAAACCGGACGTGCCCGAATGGAGCGAGCACGTGATGCTCCAGGCGGAAAAGGAAATGCTCGGCCTCTTCGTCAGCAGCCATCCGCTGCAACAATGGAGCGAGGTCCTGCGCCACTACACGACGCCCGGTCTCACCGAACTCGGAGACAAGAAGGAAGACGAACCCGTGACGCTCGGCGGTCTGCTCTCGCAGGTCAAGCTGCATATCACCGCCAAAGGGAAAAAGATGGCCTTCGTCACCATCGACACGCTCGAAGGGCCGGTCGAGGCGACGGTGTTCTCGGACATCTTCGAGCGTTGCGAGTCGCTGCTTACGCCGGACGCGGTGCTGGTGATGCCTGCGCACGTCAACTACCGCAAGGAGGTGGCGGGACTCGTGGTCGACGACATCGTGCCTGTAGACCAGGCGCGCAAACGTCTCACGAAGGCGGTCCACATCCGCATGAGCACGCTCGGGCTCGAGCCCGCGCGGGTTGATCGCCTCGCGGAGGTTCTGGGCCGCCACGCCGGCGTCTGCGACGTTTATCTGCACTGCACCTTGCCCGATGCGCGCGAAGTGACCGTGCATGCCACCTCGGCCTGCCGCGTCGAGCCCTCCAGCGGGCTGGTGAACGAGGTCGAAGAACTCTTCGGCGAACAGTCTCTATGGTTCGCGGCGACCAACGGTTTACCGCGGCATCGCAATTAAAGAAACGTAGGGTGGGCTTCAGCCCACTTTCATTCTGATCGCCGCGGAGAAAAGTGTGGTGGGCTGAAGCCCACCCTACTCGGTCGGCGCGGTCGCTTCAGGCAAATCGTCCAGCAACACATTGAGTAGCCGCGGGCCCTCGGGCGTCATTGTGACCCATGCGAAATGGTCCAGCTCGCCCGCCGCGGTGCCCGCTTTCAGGTCGTGGTTTGCTCCTGTCGTCGCGAGCGTGTAGTACTCCGTGCCGTCGATGACGTAGTGGACGTAACGGTGGACGTGCCCGGCGAAGACCGTGTGTTTGCGGCCTTGCAGCGCGGCCTTCACGCGCTCCCAGCCCGGGTCCGGCGCAGCGGGCGCCATGTAGGCCCAGAAAGGCTTGTGGAAGAAGACGAGCGTCCAGTCGACCTTCGGGTTGTCCTTCAGCGCGCGCTCGACGAAGTCGGCTTGCGCCTCGCCGATGTGGGTCGGGGGCGGATCTTCGGAATCGAGGAAGAGAAACAGCACGTTCTTGTAGACGAAGTTGTAGTACCGCGCGCCGTGCTGTCGGCACCACTCCGCCTGCTCGTCGAGCGAGCCGATGTCGTGATTGCCGACGACGTAGTAGAAGCGTGCGTTGAATTCCTTCACCCAGCCGTTGAATTCGCTCCACTGCTCGGCGATCGGCCGCGGATCTTTCTTGCCGGGCCCCTGGATGAGATCGCCGACGCTCACGACGAACTCGGGGTTCGCGACGTTGATCTGGTCAATCGCGCGCTTGAAGATGCGTTCGCGGCGCGGCATGCCGTTCTCACCGTCGCCGACCCCGGTCAGGTCCGTCACGATCGCAAAGGTGAGCGGACCGTTCGTTGAAATAGCCGGCTTGCCGTTATGCGGCACGATCGCAGTGGGATCGCAGCCGGCGCCGTGGACCTCTTGCGCAAGTGCGGGCGCGGCGGCGAACGCGAACAGGATCAAAATCAATGAAATGCGCATACGAATCCTCCCTTGATGGTTCAGTATCCTACGCCATTGTGAGGCCTTGATGAAGGCCAGCACGCGTTACGCAATGGTCGGCTTGAAAACCTCTGTGCCCGTGCCCGCGAAGACCTTTACCAGGCGCTCATAGGTCGCGTCGTCGGGGTAGGTTCCGACGATGGCACCGCCGGAGCCGGCAAATTTCGCGCTGGCGCCGGTGGTTCGCGCGCGTTCGACCATTTCTATGTCGCCTTGGGAGAGTTTGAAGATCGAGAGGCGGCGATCGAAGTTTTTGTCCATCCAGGGGTCGATTTCGTTCCCGCGCCCGGCCACCACGAGATCGCGGACCGTCTGCGCGATCGCGGCGAAGTCGCGCATGGCCTCGACGACGTCTGGGTCGCCCCGGAAAAATCGTTCTTTGATGTTGTTGTGAAAGACTTCGGAACCTTCGGCGAGATCGGTGCGGTAGGCGATGTAGAGCGGCGGCAAGAGCTTGATGTCGATTTCTTCGTAGCGGCCGTAGCCGTGTTGCTCGACGTAGGCGCGATCGAGGTCCATGAACACGCAGCCTTCGTAGACCTGCATCACGCGATCCATGAATCCTGCGCCGATGCCGAGGTCTTCGTTTTCGACGTTTCGGATGAGCGAGGCGAGGACGGGCTTGGGAATTTCCGCGCTGTAGAATTTCATGAGGCAGCGCAGGGTTGCGGTGATCAGCGCGCTCGAGCCCGAGAGGCCGACGCGACGCGGGATGGTTGAACTGTATTTCAAGCGGAAGCCGCGCGAATGGAGCGGGTGGCCGTGTTCGCGGCAGTAGCGCACGAAGCGGCGGATGGCGGCCTTCATGAGGCGCTCCGCGCCGTAGTAGCCGTGCAGTTGGATTTCATGCATGAAGTCGTCGAGGGAAGCGTAGGCGGGGCGGTCTTCGGGACTGGGAACGATCTCGATGGTGTCATGCGGTTCGAGCCAGACGCGGGCCGAGAAGTCCTTGACGATCACGGCGAGGCACTTGCCGAAGTACCCGTCTGAGGGATTTCCGGCGAGTCCCGCGCGCGCGTAGGCCACCGATTCGATTACCACGGTCTGATTCCTTGGCTCGTTGCTATCCCGTGGCCTCGGGTTTCCGATAATTCCGCGCGAAAGCGGGGACGCTGGTGTGCGAGATTCTTCGCTCCGCCCAGAATGACAAAGGGGGATGGCTCCTCCTTCGAGGGCTTGACGGAGTTTTCATTCATACCCATTTTCATTTTTCCCCGGCGTCTTCTTCTCGTTCTTCTCTACGTTGCGCGCGGATTTCCTTGCGGTATTTCGCAACCGCCGCTTCGTGTTCTTTGAGCGTAGTGCTGAAGGTATGCGTCTTGCCGTCTGCGTTCGAGACGAAGTAGCGGTACTTCACCTTCGCCGGGGCCAGCGCGGCCCGCAGGCTGGCGCGGCCCGGATTCGAGATCGGGCCGGGCGGTAGCCCCGCCACCTTATACGTATTGTACGGCGACTCGACCTCCTTGTCCTCGTCGAGCAGGCGTTGGCCGTATTTCTTCAGCGCATATTGCAGCGTCGAATCCATTTGCAGCGGCTGGCCCGCCGCGAGACGATTGTAGATCACCGCCGCCACGAGCGGTCGCTCTTCGTCCACGCGCGCTTCTTCCTCGACGAGCGACGCTACGGTAAGCACCTTGAGCGGGTCCTTCGCGGCGTCCGGGAATTCCGTGGACAGCGCGGCCCATTCTTCGCGGAATTGTTTTAGCATGCGCTGCACGAGTTCTTCGCCCGAGGGCGGCGCGTCGAAGTAATACGTGTTCGGCATGAGAAAGCCTTCAAGGCCGGGCGCGTCGATGCCGAGCGCCTCTTTCGGCGTAATCGCAGACACCGCGGCCATCAGGCCCGCCGAATCGGCGCTGAGCTCGGCAATCTGTGCGATGGTCAGCCCCTCGGGAATAGTCAGCTTAAAGGCGCCCACAGCGGCCTCAGGCGCTTCCTTGAGGCGGCGGAGGATTTCAGATGGACTCAGACCTTTCGGGATACGGTGCTCGCCGTGCTTGATGGTACCGCCGGAATGATCCAAGTAGATTGCGAGCCGAAAGAACGCTTCGTGCTCGATGAGGCCGGCTTTCGCGACGAGATCACCGGCCTGGCGGCCTGAGGCGCCCTCGGGAATGACGACGGTGATCGGCTCGCCGGCGACACCCGGTCCTTGCACATATTGATAGACGAGATAGGCGCTCGAAGCAGCGCCGATAGCGAAGAGCGCGAGCGACAGGATCGCGCTCCCTGCAACGCGCCGGACGAAACTTCGGTGCGGCGCGGGCGCGGGTTCTTGTAGGGTCTCGGGCGCTTCGTCCGTCATTCGCCGCGCTTTCTGCGAGCGTCTTCGCGGTCGAGATAGAGTTGCAGAATCTGCGTGGCGGCGGCTTTGTCGATGACGCCGCGGTGTTTCTTCGAGCGGACTCCGCTCTCGTGAAGCGCGCGGTGGGCGGCGGCGGTGCTAAAGCGTTCGTCGATGGTGACGATTTCTACGCGGGTCGCAGTACGCAGTACGCCGATGAAGTCGAGCACTTTTTGCGCTTGCGGGCCGATGCCGCCTTCGCGGTTCAGCGGCAGGCCGACGACGATCTTGATCGCCTCCTGCTCCTTGACGATCCGCGCGATGGCCACCGCGTCCGCCTCGGGCGACTCGACCTGGATGGTGGTCAGTGGTGAGGCCAGGAAGCCCAGCGGATCGCTCCGCGCCACTCCCGTCCGCACGTCCCCGACGTCCAGCCCCAGGATGCGGCCCTCGTCCACGGGTCAGCCGATCAGGAGCAGGGCGACGATCTCCGGCGCCTTGGCGATCGCTTCGGGCACTTTATCGCCGAGCTTGCCTCCGGCCACCGCCAGATCCGGCCGGCCACCACCGCCCCCGCCGACGATCGGTGCGAGCTGCTTCATAATGTCGCCGGCGCGCAGGGTCTTGTTGAGGTCGTCGCTGACCCAGGCGCAGAGCGCGGCCTTGCCGTCGACCGCGCTGCCGAGCACGATCACGCCGGAAGTGAGTTTCTCGCGGAGGTCGTCCACGAGCATTCGCAGGCCGGCCTGGTCCTGCCCCTCAACTTCCGTCGCGAGCAGGCGCACTCCATTCAACTGCACTACCTTCCCCAGATAATCCACCGACTGCCCCGTCGCGGCGGCGCGTTTCCACTTGTCGACTTCGCGGCCGAGGCGCTTGTTTTCTTCGAGCAACGCGCGCACGCGGGCCTCGAGTTCGTCCGGCGTCGCGCCGAGCAGGCGCGCCGAGCGCACGAGCGCGGCATCGGAAGCCTGTACACGCTCGACCGCCGCCGCGCCGCAGACCGCCTCGATGCGTCGCACGCCGGAGGAGACGGAGGCTTCGGAGACGAGCTTGATGGTGCCGATCGCGCCGGTTCGCGCGACGTGTGTGCCGCCGCAGAGTTCCATCGAAATGTCGCCGACCTGCACGACCCGCACCTGGTCCTCATACTTCTCGCCGAAGAGCGCCATGGCGCCGGCCTCTCGCGCCTCGTCGAGGTCCCAGATGCTGGTTTTGACCTCGGTGTCGGTCCGCACGTAGTCGTTCACGAGGCGCTCGATGTCGTGCAGGCGCTCGGCATCAATCCCCTCGAAATGCGTGAAGTCGAAGCGAAGCCTCCCGGGGGTCACAAGCGAACCGGCCTGGTGGACGTGTTCGCCAAGGACGTTTTGCAGGGCCGCCTGGAGCAGGTGCGTCGCCGTGTGGTGGTTCATGATCTCGCGGTGTCGATCGGCGTCGACTTGCGCGCGGACCTTATCGCCTACCTTCAGAATGCCCGCGTTGCAACTCACCTTGTGCACGCGCAAGTGCTTCAAGGGCGCCTTGGTGTCCTTCACCAACGCGCTGCCGCCCACGCTGTCGAGCAGGCCGGTGTCGCCAATCTGCCCGCCGGACTCGGCGTAAAAGGGGCTCCGGTCGAGGATGATTTCGGCCTCGTCGCCTTCCTTGATCGAATCGACGGACTTGCCGCCCTTGACGAGGGCCAGAATCTTGCCGTCGGCCTCGAGGGCCTCGTAGCCTAGGAACTCAGTGTGGCCGTGTTGGTCAAGCACTTGGCGATAGACCGGCGGCAGTTCCGAGTCGCCGAGGTGATAGAAGCGGTAGCCGAGCGACAGCAGGCGATCGTCGACCGGCAGGTGCGGGCAGCGCGTGGCCACCCAGCCGGCCAGTGCCTCGTCGTCGTCCGGCGTCGCGGTCTCGATGTCG
>VFKU01000871.1 GCA_009885415.1 Rhodothermota bacterium | reverse complement strand
GACGGCGATGATCGCGTCCCACTGTTCGTCGGTCATTTTGTGGACCATGCCGTCCCAGGTATAGCCGGCGTTGTTCACGATGATGTTTATTTTTCCGAAGGCGTCGATGGCCGCGCTCATAAGTTTTCCGGGAAAAGCGGCGTCGGTGACGTTGCCCACGTGCGCGACGGCTTTGCCGCCGGCTTTCTTGATGGCGTCGGCCATGGCGTTGGCGGGTTCGGCGTCGAGATCGCTGACGACGACACTGGCGCCTTGCTCGGCGTAGAGCCGGCAGGCGGCCGCGCCGATGCCGCGGCCTCCGCCGGTGACGATGACGACGTGGTCTTCAAACATTCCTTTTACCATGACGCTACGTTCTCCTTATTCGTTTGAGGTGTTGGGTGTGCTACGACCGGGTCAGTCCACGGTGGACGAGTCCGGGGTGTCTTCCTTGAATTTTTGGTGGACGGTCTCGAAGCAGTCGATGTTGTCGAGCATGACGGCGACGATTTCAGGATCGAAGCGTGTGCCGGCGTAGGTGGCAATCTCGGTCTTGGCCTGTTCGTAGCTGAAGGCGGGTTTGTAGACGCGCTCGGAGAGGAGGGCGTCGTAGATGTCGGCGAGGGTCATGATGCGCGCTTCGAGGGGGATATCGTCGCCCTGGAGTCCGCGCGGATAGCCCTTGCCGTCGTAGCGTTCATGGTGGCAGAGGATGACGCGCTTGGCCATGCGAAAGATTTCGAAGTCGCAGAATTCGAGGACGGTATCGACGGCGTGCGCGCCGAGCGTGGTGTGGGTGGACATGATTTCGAATTCGGCGTCGGTGAGCTTGCCGGGCTTCAGGAGGATGCCGTCGGGGATGGCGACTTTTCCGATGTCGTGCAGGGGCGCAACGAGATAAATATTCTGGACGAACTCGTCGGAGATGAGGGGTCCGAATTTCGGATGGCCACGGAGGAGGCCGGAGAGGACGGTGCAGTATTCGCGGACGCGGAAGAGGTGGCCGCCGGTCTCCGGGTCGCGCGAATCGGCCAGGCGCGCGAGCGAGAAGGTGAGCGCCTGGTGCGCGGTGACCATTTGTTCGAGGGCGGTCTCGTCGGTTTTGCGGAGGCGGTCGGAAATGGCGCGGAGCATCTCGCGCGCGAAGCGGGGCTCGTCGTCGAGCAACGCATCGAAGGCGGACTGGCGTAGCACGAGGCCGTGAAAAGCCCTCACCACGCGGACGGTCGCGCTGCGGCGCTGGTTGGAGATGAGGGCCATTTCGCCGACGTGTTCGCCGGGGCCGAGGCGGCTGAGGACGTGCGGGCTCTGGCCGACCATCTTGACGACTTCGACTTCGCCGTCGCCGATGATGAGCAGGCTGTCCCCCACTTCGCCTTCCTTGAAGATGATCTGGCCCGTTTTGAAGGAGACCGCTTCAAAGTGGACGGCGATGCGTTGGCGTACGTCGGCGCTCATGCCGTGGAACAGGCGGCAACGGCCGAGCGCGAGGGCGGGATCAAGTTGGCTCGCTTGCGGACCCACGCTCATCTCCTCCACTTCTTTACAGACCCGCGGGCGGGACACCCGCGCCACGGTTTTTTGTCAATCTTGTCCGGACGACGTGCCGTCTTGTTTCATCGCGAGAATCCATTGGCGCAGCATGGCGACGGCTTCGTCGTCGACGAGGCGCCGGGGCAGCTCGGGCATCATGATGCCGGGGTCGGTCGAGGCTAGGCGGAAGAGGAGGATGGACTCTTCGGGTTTGCCGGGGACGAGGTCGAAGAAATTTGCGCCGGCGCCGCGGCCGGCCGCGACGGGAGGCTTCATGACGCCGAACATGAGCGGGTCGCGCTGGTCGTAGGTGAGGTCGAGGCCGGTGGTATTGCCGGGGCCTTTGGGGTTGTGGCAGTGCATGCAATTGTTTTCGAGGTAGGCGCGGGCGCGGTCGTCAAGCGGGCCGGTGGCGGGATCGGACCAGTGCGCGAGGCGCGGCGTTTGGGCGGGATCGGCCGGCGCGCCGTGGAGGATTCCGAGCTTGGACCAGTGGGCGAGTTGGTTTTCCGCACCGGCGGGATAGGCGAAGTCGCGATTGAGATTGCGCGCCT
This sequence comes from Rhodothermota bacterium, assembly GCA_009885415.1. Taxonomy (GTDB): domain Bacteria; phylum Hydrogenedentota; class Hydrogenedentia; order Hydrogenedentales; genus VFKU01. The sequence continues at coordinate 710 of VFKU01000871.1, read as the reverse complement.
TCGGGCCGAGCGGCATAAGTTTTCCGGCTTGTTCGTGGCAGGCCTTGCACTGGTTTGCGTTGGGCACGATGTAGTTGTTCGTGCGCTTCGCGCCGTCGAAGTGTATCCACTCGACGTCGACGGTGGTGCCGGCGACTTTGAGCGTGGCCTCGGTGGTGTCTGCGTTCCATAGGTAGGCATTGCCGACCCAGCCTTCGGTGGTGTGCATGAGGAGGCGGGTCTCGATGACTCGCTCGCCTTTGGAGGCGTCGCGGATGTCGTGGAGGTAGCCGAAGGTCTTGATGAGCACGCTGCCGACGGGGAAGGAGAAGGGCTCGCGTGGATCGTAGTCCGCAGCCGTGCCTTTGGGGAGATAGACGAAACGGTGCTTTTCAGTGTAGTCGGAGAAGAGGGGCGAATTGATGTCGTAAGGAATAACGCCATCGTTCGGGATTTGATGGGCGGCGTCTTTGAAGAAGTGGTAGTCGGAGAGATTTCGCGTGGGCGGGGCGGCGGGATCGAAGTGGACGGGATTGGTGTCTTCGGCGGCGGCGAAGGTGCAGAGTAGGCCGGCGATGAGGGCGGCGGCCAGTGACCGGATCGGGGACAAGGGGTGAACTCCGTAAAATAAACAGGGTGTATTAGACACGATGGGCGGGTGGCGTGTCACGCTTGGCGCGGGGGCAGGGGTTCGGGTGTGACGCCGCCCAGCTTTGCTGGGCTTGGTAAAG
>VFKU01000635.1 GCA_009885415.1 Rhodothermota bacterium | reverse complement strand
GATAGGAGTCGTACGTTCCGGTCATGACTTGCTCGAGGCGATTCTCTTTCCGAGTTCGAGCATGGTGCCCGACTTTCAGCCCTACCTCGTCGATATTCGCAAGGAAGTCCTCAGCGGCATCGTGAAGAGCGAATCGCCGGAGGCCATCACGCTCGCTACCGCGGCCGCCGAAACACGCACGGTGCAGCGAAGTGAAATCGTTTCCATGCAAGCGGCACCGATTTCGATGATGCCCGAAGGCCTCGATGCGGCGCTCTCGGACTCCGAACTGCTCGACCTGATCGCCTTCCTGCGTTCGCTAAACAACGAGCAGTGGCTGCTCCCGGAAAAGCGGGAGTAACATGAGTGAGGAACCAGACACATCGCTGAGCCGCCGCGACTTGCTCAAAGGCGTCGCGGCCGCAGGTCTGGCCTCCGCCCTCAGCCCCGAAGCCTCCGGCGACCTTCAGGCCACCAATCCAATCCTCGAAGAGAACAAGAAGCCGGGCACGACCGACTGGCAATTGACCTACACGCGCGTCGATCCGGACACCCGGTACCGCTGTCCGTGGATTGAAGGCTACGTGTCACACGCGAGTATCCGCGCGGGCGAGGAGCTTTCGCTCATGGTGAGTACGAATCCACCGGGCCGTTTCGAGGTCGATTTCTACCGCATGGGCTACTACGGAGGCACCGGTGGCCGCCACGTACTCCACCTCGGGCCCCTCGACGGCGTCACGCAACCGGACCCGCCGGTCGGCGAGGAGCGCGTGCGCGAGTGCGTGTGGACGTCCTGCGCGACGTTCAAGATTCCCGACGACTGGACCAGCGGCGTCTACCTCGGCAAACTCTCGCTTCTCGACGAGCGCTACCAGAGCTACGTCATCTTCATCGTGCGCGACGAACGCAAGGCTGACTTCCTCTTCCAATGCAGCGACAACACCTGGCAGGCCTACAACCGTTGGCCGAGCCAGTACGCCTTGTACGACGACGGGAAAAACGAATGGGCGCTCAAGCCCGGCATCCGGGTGAGTTACGACCGGCCCTACGGCAAGTACTGCCAAATCCTCGACGCTCCCCTCTCGCAGGGTTCCGGCGAGTTTCTCCTCTGGGAATTTCCACTCGCCTACTGGATGGAGCGCGAGGGCTACGACGTCACCTATTGCTCAAACACCGACATCCACGCTGGCATGGACGCCCTCCTCCGCGCGCGCGCCTTCCTCTCCGTCGGCCACGACGAATACTGGAGCCTCGAACAATTCAACAACGTAAAAGCCGCCATCGATAAGGGCATGAACGCCGCCTTCTTCTCCGGCAACACCAGCTGTTTCGTCGCGCCGTTTTTCCCGTCCTCGACCGGCCGCGCGAATCGCGTAATCACCCGCGCCGGACGCTACGGCGGCCTAAGCGAAATCGAAGCCAAGAAGATGGGCCCCTTCCCCATCGAAGGCCCCAACGAAGCCACGCTCATCGGCGCGCGCACCATCTCGCCCTACAACGGCTCCGGCGACTGGACGGTCAGCGCGCCCGACGCCTGGATCTTCGACGGCACCGGAATGAAAATCGGCGACCGTGTCCCCGGCCTAGTCGGCTGGGAGTTCCACGGCGACCCCGCGCCGATTCCCGGCCTACAAATCGTCGCCGAAGGCAAAGCCACCAACACCGACGGCGACATCGCCCACTGGACCGCCACGCTCTACCCCGGCAAGTACGAGAACTGGGTCTTCAACGCCTCCACCATCTGGTGGGCGCAAGGCCTCAGTTCTCCTCCCGGCCACCTCCTCCCCTACTCCCACTACGGCCGCCCCCACGGCCCCGACGCACGCGTCGAACGCATCACGAAAAATATCCTCGATCGCTTCCGGACCTCCGGCGGCATTGTGTAGCAACTCCCAGCACAAAACAGGAGACTCGATCTGGTGTTTAACAAAAAAATCCCAAACCTTGTCATTGCGAGGAGGACGCGCCGAGCGCCCGATTGTGCGTTGCAGACCCGACCCGCGGCCGACGAAGCAATCTCGCCAACCCGCAGCCTCCACTCTCTCATCCTCCTTCTCGCCGCCTGCCTCGCTACTCTCCACGCCCACGCCGTCGATCTCCGCATCGCGTCCTTCAGTGTCGACGCGACGCCGCCGCTCGGCTCGCCCCTCTGCGGCGCGGCGGTTCCACCGGCGAACGGCGTCGATGACCCGCTCTTCGCGCGCGGGCTCATCCTCCTGCCCGAAGGCCAATCGCCGGTCGTGCTCGTTTCGGTCGATTGGGTCGGCATCGGCAACGAGGGGAATACCGCTTGGCGCGCGGCGCTGGCCGATGCGGCGCATACGACGATCGATCGGGTCGCGGTCCAGACGATTCACCAGCATGACACGCCGCTCTGCGATTTCAGCGTCGAAGCGCTCCTGGCGAAAGCGGGCCTCTCCGGCGCGATGTTCGACCCCGCCTTCGCGCGCGACGTGATCCGCCGCGCCGCCGAAGCCGCCCACGCCTCACTCGCGCACGCCGTCCCCGTCACGCACCTCGGCCTCGGCAAAGCCAAGGTCGACCGCGTCGCCTCGAATCGTCGCGTGATGGGCCCCGACGGCAAAGTCGCGGCCGTGCGCTGGAGCGCGACGAAAGAGGCCGAAGTGCGCGCCGCACCTGAAGGCACCATCGACCCCTGGATGCGCGCCGTGAGTCTTTGGAATGGCGACACGCCCATCGTCGTCCTCACCTACTACGCCACGCACCCGCAGAGCCACTACGGCAAAGGCCAAGTTAGCGCCGACTTCCCCGGCCTCGCCCGCGCGCGCCGCGACGCCGACCTGCCGGGCGTGCGCTTCATCCATTTCGACGGCGCGGGCGGCAACGTCACCGCGGGCAAATACAACGACGGCGCCCCCGAGAACCGCCCGGTCCTAGTAGGCCGCATGTACGACGGCATGAAGGCCGCCTTCGACAACACCGAGCGCGTCGCACTGAAAGACCTAGCCTTCGACTGGAAAGTCGAGCCGGTCGAATTGCCCCTACGCCCCGAAATCGACCTAGCCGCCGAAAAGAAAACCCTAGCCGACCCCAACGCCGACCCCCGCAACCGCCACGACGCCGCCTCCGAAATCGCCTGGACGGAGCGCTGCCTAGCAAAGACCCCAATCGAACTAAGCCGCCTACGCCTAGGCCCCGCCCAACTCCTCCACATGCCAGGCGAACTCTTCATCGAATACCAACTCGCCGCGCAATCCATGGCCCCCAACGACTTCGTCTGCACCGCCGCCTACGGCGACTACGGCCCCGGCTACATTGGCACCGCCGCCTCCTACCCCGAAGGCGGCTACGAAACCCAACTTCACACCTCGCGGACGGCACCGGAGGTCGAAGGCCTGCTCATCGGGACGCTTGAATCACTTCTCAAATAGATGCCTGTACTGATTTATTTATCATTGAATCAAGTGGTGAATATGCGTCCCTGTCGTGGTATCTTACGCACAGCAAGGGAGAAAAATGTGAGAACTCGATGGCGCGCAGTTTGGACAGCCCACGTGGCTTGCGTTCTCGTTTGGGTCGACTGTTCGGCAACCCGTGCCGACTCAATAGTCGTAAGTGGCAATCGCTACGAAAACATCTACCTCGGTGCCGGCATCGACTCCTACTACATCCAGGATCCCAAGGACGGCTCGATGCTCACGGTGCCCAAGTCCTCCGTGAATGCAAGGGACATCGAGATCACGCCCGATCGCGAGGAACGTCGCAAGCTCCGTGAACAATGGCGCATTAAGCAGATGGACAAAATAGTTGAAAAACCGGCCACGGCGACTAAAGGCCTGCGCGATCGCAAAGTTTTTATGGATCCAACCGGCGCCCCCATCCTAACGAATAGGCCGGAGGACTTCAGAGGCCGACCGGAGTACGTCGAGGTCACGCTGCACTACGAGCAAATCCAGGTGCCCGAGTCTTTTCAAGTGGTGGACCAAGGCTACACGCCGCCGGAAAGCAAGAAGTATTACAGGATTGTCCTCGACAACGGTCTGAGCGTCGCGGCCGAGCAGGTATGGCTGGACGGCGACCGGTACGTGTACACGTTTAAGGGACGGTCGGGGCATTTCACCAAGGACGCTGTCGTACGGGTGATTGAGCCGGACAGGACCACGCGTGCGGCAAAGCCGACACAGACGCCTGCCGATATCAGGCCCGTTCGTAAGACTGACGTTAATTTTACTCTGGAAGGGTCTGCGGCCAAGAAAGTCGATTTGATCGTCGTGAAGGGGACTAAACGCGGTCAACACTTATATTTTCCGGCTAGACTCCTGATGTCAGATGGCGGCGAGTTGGAATGTGAGCTTATGCTGGATACAGGCGCATCAATGACTACAATTCCCCTTTCCCTTTATCGTCAAGGGGGAGCACGCAGCATCGCTTCTCTAACTTCGCACGATTTTCAAACCGCTTCCGGAACGGCGCAAGCGTATGTAACAACAGCCGATATTTCGTTGGGAAGTATTTCAAATAGTACCGAAATAGCGATCATCGACGCAGACGTAGGTCTGTTGGGGATCAACTTTTTCGGAGGCGACGTGTTCGCTGTAGACTTGGAGAATGAAATTATTCTTATCGCTCATAAGTGAGCGTCCAAGGGCAGTTCGTTCGCCGGCCTTCGACCGGGTAGGAGTTAAAGTAAATAGGGACAGCCACCCATTAGAAATAGGTGGCTGTCCCTATTTTACTGGAGGTTCCAATGGCAACGCTTGATGAAATGAGTGTACTGGCTGCGTGGTGGGGAGCAGCCACCGGTTCGGCGGTGTTCGCGTTTGAGTTGTACAAGTATGCTCGCGGCGGTCCACGTCTTTCGGTATGTGTGCATCCGGGATTGAAGCTTTTTGGAGATTTTAGTCAGGAGTTGGAGCAAGGCTACAAGGATTGGCCGTTAATCAAAGTCGCCGTTGTCAACAAGGGAAGTTCCCCTACAACGATCACCGTTGTTGGTGTTCACGCATTCAAAACACGGGTTCACAGATTTTTTCGTAAACCACTTTCGAGCGTAATTTCGTTGCCCTTGCCAATAATGCAGAAACTTCCAATTCTACTCGCGCCAGGGGAAGAATGGATTGGCATGTTTCGACAAGACAAGCTACTTGAACTGAAAGAGTTCAGGAGTGCTAAGTTGATTTATTTCAGAGTCGATGACAACCAATCGACAAGACCGAAGCTCGTAAGATTGCGCCAGTGAATCTCAAATCGTGATGATGGCCGCGTCGGAGGGGTTTGTCCAGCGGCGCAAGCTCAATCGCCCGAAAGTTTAGTCAGTGTGATCTTGCGGAAGAAGATTTCCGCGCCTTCGGACTGAATCTGGATTCGTCCACCTCGCGGCTCGACGTCGACGCACTGATTCACCAACACGCCATTCACGAAAACCGTCAGCGTCCGCCCGACGACGATGCACTCCAAGCGGTTCCACTCGCCCACCGGCTTCTCGACGTCCCGCGCGCCGCGGAAGCCCTTGGTGT
>VFKU01000852.1 GCA_009885415.1 Rhodothermota bacterium | reverse complement strand
TCTTCACCCGCATCGGCGCGCGACTCAAACGCGCCACCGTCCTCCTCGGAGACAACGGCGCCGGCGACGTCCAATTGGTGCCCCAAGCCACGGGAGACACGCCCGACACGAAGGCCGTCTACCCTCTCGGCCTACACTTCACGAACGAAGCCATCGGCAACGGACTCGACACCCGCCGCTTCGAATCCGTCCTCGACCCCGACGGCCGCAGCGTCACTTTTAGTCTCGATCTCCCAGGCGCGGCGACCGTCCGAAAAAAATTCCAACTCGGCAGTGCCCGCCACGTCGTCGATATCACCATCGAATATCAAAACAAAGAAGACGCCACCCGCGTGCTCGGTGTCGATCAAGTCCCCGCCTACATCCTTAACTGGGGCCCCGGCGTCATCGACGATCACGTTGCCGCCGGCCTCCCGCCCAAGTTCGTCTGGCGGCGCAGCATCGGCACCGAAGTCCTCGATCCCAAAAAACTGCCCCCCGCGAACGGCGACTACCAAAACCAGCGCGTCCCCGGCGTCTCGTGGATCGGCTACAAGACCCTCTACTTCCTCGCCGCCATGCGGCCCGCCAGCGACGATCCCGCCGACGGCTCCCTGCAGGGCGCGCCCGACAATTTCCGCTTCGGCCTGAACCAGCCCAAGTTCGAAGTCATCCCGGGCCAAGTCCATACCTCCGGTTTCCGCCTCTACCTCGGCCCCATGCACCTCGGCGATCTCAGCCAGGCCTGGCCCACCCTCACCACCGCGCTCCGCTTCTACGGCCCCGGCGGCTGGTTCGGCGACACCGTCAGCGACCTCATGGATTGGTTCGCCAAGAAACTCCTCCAGAACCTCAACTGGTGGCACCGCTTTGTCCCGAACTACGGCATCGCCATCATCCTGCTCACCGTACTCGTGCGCATGGTCGTCTTTCCGCTCACCATCAAGTCCATCCGCAGCATGAAAAAAATGCAGGCGCTCCAGCCTGAGATGGTCGCCCTCAAAGAAAAATTCACCGACAACCCGCAAGAATATCAACGGGCCATGATGCTCATGTACAAAGAGCGCAAGATCAACCCTCTCGCCGGCTGCCTCCCCATCTTCTTCCAGATGCCCGTCTTCTTCGCCCTCTACCGCATGCTCTGGTACGCCTTCGAACTCCGCGGCGCCGAGTTTCTCTGGATCAAAGATCTCTCCCAGCCCGACCGCATGTTCCATTTTCCCGCGCTACACGACCTGCCCCTACTCGGCAGCAGCCTCGAATATTTTAACCTGCTCCCCCTGCTCGTCTGCGCCGGCATGATGCTCAGCTTCCGCCTCATGCCTCAGACCGGACCCTCCCAAAACCCGCAACAAAAAATGATGATGAACCTCATGCCCATCATCTTCACCGTCTTCGGCTACCAGTTCGCCGCCGGCCTCAACCTGTACGTCTTCACCAGCACCATCCTCGGCATCGCGCAAAACTACCTCGTCCGCGTCACCGACATCGGCGGACCGCCCGTCGCCCCGGCCGCCACATCCGGACCCACCGACCCCGCCCCCACCGGAAAGAAGCCCGCGGAGACGAAAGTCGCCGCGCCCTTCATCCGCCGCAAGAAGCCCCAACACTTTTATGATCGCGCCCAACAGCGCAAAAGGGAGATGGCCAAGGCCGACAAGAAACGTCCGAAGAAAAAATAGAGGGCCCCATCTGGGCCCCGAATCCGCAGGCCGCCCCATTCGGCGCGCGCCCTCGCGGCATTGGACATCGCCGGCCCACACGGCGCCCCGGCCGGAAAACGCCGGGGACGCAGAAGGAAGAAACTGAATGAGAATCGTAGACACCAGCGCGAAGTCACGCAAGGAAGCCATTCAAATGGCGCTCGACCAGCTCGGCTGCGATCTGGACCAAGTCCAGATTGAAATCCTGGACGAAGGCAGTAAAGGCTTTCTTGGCCTCGGCCAACGCGACGTCCACGTCCGCGTCAAGGCCGCACACCTCGCCGGAGACGGCCACGTCGAGGAATACGTCGACGACAACATAGGCAACAAGGCCGGCGTCGAAACCCACCTCGAGCTCAGCCGCCAGCCTGCGCGCACAACGACGCGACGCCGCGGACCCAAAGGCCGGCCCGGCCAACAAGGCGGCCAACCCGCCGCGCCGCAACGCGCCCAGCCCCACATGGTCCGCCCCGCCGGCCCCATCGCGCGTCAGCCGCGCCCCGCAGCCGGCGGAGCCGAACCCGGCAATGCCGCCCCACGTCCCCCGCGGCAAGATCGGCCGGGATCAAGATCGCGATCGCGGCCCGCGTCCTCCGCGCGGCGGCGATCGGCCCCAAGGCCGCGAGAACCGTGGCGAGAACCGCGGTGAAAACCGCGGCCCGCGCGGCGAAGGCCGCGGACCCCGCAACGACAATCGTCCTCCACGCGCTGATCGCGGCGGACGTCCCCAAGGCAATGATCGCGGCGACCGCGGAGATCGCGGACCGCGCCGCGAAAATCGCGCCCCGCAAGCGCCGTCGACGCCCCGTCCTCCGCGTCGCGAACGCGCCACGCCGGTCGACCGCGAAGCCGCCGACGCGCTCGGCAAGACCGCCGCGGCGCTCCTCGCCGAGATTCTTGAAAAAATGGGCATGCCCGGCGAAGTCGGCAGCGTGCTCAATGAAGACGATAACATCGTGCTCGAAGTGAAGACCGAACACGGTGGAATGCTCATCGGCCGCAAAGGCAAAAATCTCGAGGCCATTCAGTTTCTCATCAACCGCATCTTCGTCAGCGGCGATGAAAAAGACACCGTCGACCGCATCATCATCGACATCGAAGGCTACCGCAAGCGCCGCAAGGAACAGCTCGAAGACATGGCGCACAAGATGGCCGACAAGGTCAAGACCGGCGGACGCGCACTCCGACTCAAGCCCCTCGACCCACAGGAACGCCGTATCGTTCACCTCGCGCTCGAGAAGGACCCCGAGGTGCGCACCTTCAGCCTCGGAAATAGCCTGCACCGCCGCGTCGTGATCGCTCCGGCCGACGAGTCCGGCGCCAAGGCCGCACAGACCGCCGAAGACGCGCCCGACGATCCCTCCGACAACTCCACGCCCGGCTTCGAGCCGGACGAGTTCGACAACGATCCCGATTTCAAGCGTTACGAAGACGGCGACGACGAGGAAGCGGGAGCCAAAGAGAAAAAAGACGCCGACAGTGACACCAACACCGAAGACGAGTGACGACACCATCGCGGCGATTGCCACTCCCCCCGGCGAAGGGGGGATTGGCATCGTCCGTATCAGCGGACCTGAGGCCGTCCCCATCGCGGGACGGCTTTTCTTTTCACCCGCCGGACGCCGCCTCGACGACGGCACTCGCCAAATCTACTACGGCGAAATCCGCGACGGCGGCGTCGCGATCGACGAGGTCCTCGTTCACGTCATGCGCGCGCCGCATAGCTACACCCGCGAAGACGTAGTCGAGATTAACGGTCACGGCGGCGCAGCGCCCCTGCACGCCATCCTCGATCTTGTTCTGCGCGAAGGCGCCCGACTCGCCGGACCCGGGGAATTCACGCGCCGCGCTTTTATGAACGGCCGCATCGATCTCGTGCAGGCCGAGGCCGTCATTGATCGCATCCGCGCTCAGGGCCGCGCCGCACTCGCCGCCGCCTCCGCCGCCTCGCGCGGCGTCCTTTCCAAAGAGCTGCACTCGCTCCGCGAATCCGTAGTCCTCGCCAAGGCCCACGTCGAAGCTGCGATCGACTTCCCCGATCAAGACGTACCCAGCGAGATCACGCCCGAACTGCGCCGCGCCGTCGCCGACGCGCGCGAGCGCATGGAAAAACTTCTCGCCACCGCCGACGCCGGACGACTTCTTCGCGAAGGCGCCGCCGTCGTCATCGCCGGCCGGCCCAACGTCGGAAAGTCCAGCCTTTTCAACGCGCTCCTCCGCGAGTCCCGCGCCATCGTCACGCCGCGCCCCGGCACCACCCGCGATCTCCTGCACGAGTCCATCCTCATCGGCGGCATCAGCGTCCGCCTCACCGATATGGCCGGCCTGCGAGATACCGAAGACGAAGTCGAAAAAATAGGCGTCGAACGCGCCCGCGAAGCCCTCCACGAAGCCGCGCTCATCCTTTTCGTAGTAGACGCCGAAACCGGCACCGTAGAAGACGATCAGATTTTGGCCAACGAACTCTCCAAGACCGGCGTCCCGCTCGCGCTGGTCATCAACAAAGTGGACGCGGCGTCCCGCCGCACCATCGACCTCGCGAAAACCCCCTTCGCCGCCACCACCAAAGTCTCCGCCCTCACCGGCCAAGGCCTCCGCGAACTCGAAGCCGCCGTCGGAAAAATCCTCCTCGGCGAAACCTCCATCGCCCCCGACCAGGCGCTCATTACCCGCGCCCACCAAAAAGACAGCCTCCGCCGCGCACTAGAGGCCCTGCACCGGGTAGAATCCAGCCTCGACCAATCACCCGAATTCCTCGGCCTAGAACTCGACGAGGCCCTCTCAGCCCTAGGAGAAATCACCGGAGAAACCACCCCCGACGAAATCCTCGAACACATCTTCGGAGCTTTCTGCATAGGAAAATAGGAAAAGTCCGTAGCAGGGGCGACCCGCCCATGCCTGCCGGCAGCGAGTCAAGAGAACAAGGAAAGAGACTGAGAACCCGGGCAAAAGTAAGGAGTCGGTGACACCGAAGGCGTCGCACAAAAAAATTAGGGACCCGAGACTGAGGTATCCCGGGCCCCCGCGGAAGGAGAAACGCCACATTCGGCGTTGACCAACAAAACTTTACCACCGAAGGCTAGATAAAGCAAAAGTCAATAAAAACAATTAAAACAATAAATAACCTTGTTTCGCAACCGGCAATTTTACATGACTCGAATCGATTCACCCATTGTTTCACTAACCATTCCGCGCCGGCTGCCGCGATCCACTTCACCGCTTCGGCCGCGTGCTTTCCGGTTGTCCCATACTTCCTATTCTTCCCCTAACTCCCATCGCTCCCTTCCCGCGCACTGCAACAGCCCCGACTAACACTATGGACTTCACCCTCCAAGCCACCGACCCCACCGGCGCCCGCGCTGGTCGGCTCACCCTGCCCCACGGCGAAGTCCTCACCCCCATCTTCATGCCCGTCGGCACCCACGGCGCCGTCAAGGCCATGAACACCCAAGACCTCCCTGGCATCGGCGCGCAGATCATCCTCGCCAACGCCTACCACCTCTACCTCCGCCCCGGCATGGACATCATCGAACGCGCCGGCGGCCTCCACAAATTCATGCAATGGGACCGCCCCCTCCTCACCGACTCCGGGGGCTTCCAAATTTTTAGCCTCTCCGGTTTCAACAAAATCACCGAAGAAGGCGCCGAATTCCAGAGTCACCTCGACGGCTCACGCCATTTCATGTCGCCCGAAAAAGCGATCGATGTCCAGCGCACCATCGGCGCTGACATCGCCATGTGCTTCGACGAATGCACCCGCTACCCCGTCGACCACGAGACCGCCGCCAAATCCATGCGGATGACCCTGCGCTGGGCCGATCGCTGCAAGCAACGCTGGGAGCAGACCCGCGACGGCCGCCAGGAACTCTTCGGTATCGTCCAGGGCAGCATCTTCGAAGACCTTCGCATCGAAAGCGCCGACGCCACCGTCGCCCTCGGCTTCCCCGGCTACGCCATCGGCGGCGTCAGCGTGGGGGAGAGCAAGGACGACATGCTCCGCGCCGTCGAGTGGGTCGCGCCGCGCCTACCCGCCACCGCGCCGCGCTATCTCATGGG
>VFKU01000851.1 GCA_009885415.1 Rhodothermota bacterium | reverse complement strand
GCTGGGATCGGCGGCGATGTCGGGGACGCCGCACGCGATCGATCGCTTCGCGGTGGCGGAGGAATTGGGCTTCGACGCGGTTTCGGGTAACAGCATGGACGCGGTATCGGACCGGGATTATCTCGTCGAGTTTTGTTCGAATGCGGCGATCGCGATGATGCATTTGTCGCGCTTGTGCGAGGAGCTGGTGCTGTGGTCTACGCCGGAATTCGGGTTCATCGAGATTGGCGACGCGTACACGACGGGATCGAGCATCATGCCGCAGAAGAAAAACCCGGACGTGGCGGAGCTGGTGCGCGGGAAGACGGGGCGCGTGTACGGCGACCTCACGGCGCTCTTGACGCTGATGAAGGGCCTGCCGATGACCTACAACCGCGACATGCAGGAAGACAAGGAACCCGCCTTTGACGCGTCGGACACGGTTCAGCTTTGTCTTGCGGTGACGGCGAAGATGATCCCGTCGATCGGGGTGAAGCGCGAGGCGATGCTCGCGGCGACGCGCGAGGGTTTCCTCGAAGCGACCGACCTGGCGGACTATCTCGCGGCGAAGGGCCTCCCGTTCCGCGAGGCGCACGAAGTGATCGGCAAACTCGTGCTTGCGTGCACTAAGTCCGGTCGTCGCCTGCCCGACTTGTCGGCGGACGAATTGAAAGCGGCCTCTCCCCTCTTCGCTCGCGACGTCGTGGCGCTCTTCGATCCCGTGAAATTGGCGGAGCGCCGGGACGTTCCCGGCGGCACCGCGCCGCGACAGGTGAAGGCAGCGCTCAAGCGCGCGCGCAAGCGCCTCGCCTGACGATTCCTCTCCTCCGGCCCGCGCCACGTGCTAGACTCGCGGCTGGGAGTAGATTGCATGTTTGATCCGAAAGACCTCAAGGCGTTTCGCGTTCAACCGGGCACCAAGCTCGATCTGAGTAAATGCCCGACCGACTGGACAGGGACGCGCGATGCGCGGAAGCTCGGGAAGGATCAGGTCAAAAAGCGCGCGCTGGCGCTGCTGGACAAGAGTCGCGCGGAGCTGGCCGCCACGCAGGAAATCATTTACGCCACCAACACGAATTCCGTGTTGATCGTGTTTCAAGCCATGGACGCGGCCGGCAAGGACGGCACGATTCAACACGTAATGTCCGGTGTCGACCCGCAGGGTTGCCAGGTCTTCAGCTTTAAGCGTCCCTCGGAGGAAGACCTGGACCACGATTTCCTGTGGCGCTATGCGAAGTGCCTGCCCGAGCGCGGTCGCATCGGGATTTTCAACCGCTCGTATTACGAGGAAGTCCTTGTCGTCCGGGTGCACCCGGAACTCGTCGACCGGCAATTGCCCTCCGGCAAGCGCGACAAGGCGTTCTGGGCGGCGCGTTACGAAGACATCAACGGCTTCGAACACCACCTCGTGCGCAACGGGACGATCGTGCTGAAGTTCTTCCTGCACTTGTCGAAGGAGGAGCAGCGCCACCGGTTCATCGCCCGGCTCGATGACCCGAAGAAGGCCTGGAAGTATTCGGCCTCGGACTTGGCCGAACGCCAATACTGGGACGACTACCAGAAGGCCTACGAAGACGCGATTTCCGCGACGAGCACCGAGTGGGCGCCGTGGTACGTGATTCCCGCAGATCGGAAGTACGTAGCGCGCGCACTCGTCGCGGACACAATCGCGACGGCGATCCGGGAGCTTGGCTTGAAATATCCGAAGGTGTCGAAGGAAGAGCGCAGGGCGCTGGCGGAAGCTCGCGCGCAGCTTGAACGCGAAGGCGAAACGAAACGACCCAAGAAGTCCAGCAGCGAATAGCCCGGCCGAAGCGACGCGTCCCCGCTTGTAGCGCGAGAGAGGCGCTGTGTTATCATGCGCGGCAAGGAAAGTCCGGGGGGACTGATGTACGCGCAAAACGGCAGCATTCTGGTCGTGGATGACGAGGCGGTCATCCGCGATCTGTTGAGCGAGATTCTCGTCGACGAAGGCTTCGATGTGGTGTCGGCGTCGAACGGGAACGAAGCGCTCAGCCGTCTGGCGGACCGCGACGACTTCTTGCTGCTTTTCACCGACATCATGATGCCCGAGATGGACGGCATTCAGCTCATCCGCGAGGCGAGGCGGCTCTCCCCCAATCTGATCCCGATCGTGATGACGGGCTACGCGACGCTGGAGTCCGCGCGGTCGGCGGTGCGCGAGGGCGCGTATGATTACGTGCTCAAGCCGTTTAGCCTGAGCGAGATCAAGCTGGCGATTCACAACGCGCTCGAGCGCTACCGGCTGATGAACGACAACGCGCGGCTGCGCGACTTGACCGAACTTTTCCGCATCAGCGAAGAAATCGCGAGTATCCACGACGAGCACCGGCTGTTTCAGTACGTGCTGAAGGCGGCGCTGGAGCGCGTCGGCGCGCTGCGCGGATCGATCATGCTGAGCGCACCGGAAGGGCGAACGCTCACGCGCGTGGCGAGCATCGGCGTGCCCGAGAGCGCGGACCTCAAGGTGGACTACGGCAAGAGCATCGCGGGATGGGTGGCGGAGAACAACCTTCCGCTGTGCGTGCAGGACATCCAGAAAAATCCCGACCTCGCTCGTTTGAGCCGCGGACTCGACGACGCGTCCTTCATTTCGGTGCCGCTGGAGCGTTGCCGGCAGGCCGACAGCCTGCTGCGTCCGGCGCGGCGCGACACGCGCCCGCAGGTGACGGCGGTGTTGAACGTAAACCGCAAGCGCGACAGCCGCCCCTTTACCGACAGCGACCTGAAGGCGCTGAGCATCATCGCCAAGCACGCTTCGGTGGCGCTGGAAAACGTGCACCTCTTGAAAGACCTCGAGCACGCGCATTTGGACACGCTGCAGTCCATGGCGCGCATTCTCGAAGCGAAGGACCCCTACACGCACGGGCATAGCGAGCGCGTGCGCAATTACGCCGTGATGGCGGCGATGAAAATTGGCATGGCGAGGCAGGACATCGAGACGATCCGTCTCGGCGCGATGCTGCACGACGTGGGCAAGATCGGCGTGAGCGACGCGATCCTGAACAAAATCGAGCCGCTGGTCAAGGAAGAATGGGAAGCGATCAAGCGTCACCCCGTGATCGGCTTCGACGTACTCCAGCCGGTGGGGTTTATCACGCGCGAGCACCTGTCCATCGTCCGCTCGCACCACGAGCGTTTGGACGGGTCGGGCTATCCCGACGGACTGCGCGGGCCGTCGATCGACGATCGCGTGCGCGTGTTGGCGGTGGCCGACACCTACGACGCGATGTCGGGCGATCGCGCGTACCGCAAGGGCATGTCGAAGGCGCGCATCCTCGAGGAACTCACGAAATGTGCCGGGGACAAACTCGACCCGCGCATTTCGCAAGTCTTCATTGACATGATTAGCTCGGGCGAGATCGAGCGGTACAAGAATGTCCAGCCGGGCCGGGAATGACTAGGCGGAATTCGCCGGCCTCCCTTTTTCGCATCGAGAGGCCCGGCGCGAGATCCTGTCTGGGATCTAATGAACCTTCGCAGCGCGCGAAAAATTTTTCTCCGAGCGCCGGCCACCTTCCGCCCCATGGCGCGTTGGCTCTGGAACGACCACCTCGATCCCGAGCATCTCTCGGAACAATTCGACCGGATGCTCGACCTCGGTCTCGGCGGCGCGCTCGTGCGGCCGGGGGCGGGACTTCCCCGGGGGGCGTATCTCGGCGAGGACTGGTTCGAGGCGGTGTCGGCCGTCGCGCGGCGGGCACGCCGGCGCAGGGCCTCGCTGTGGATCGCGGAGGACCTTGACGATCCGGTGACGCAGGCGGTGGTGCGCGACATCCTGCGCGAGACGCCGGGCTACGCGGCGCGCATGTTGAAACTGGAAGACCTGCCACCTGGCGCGGCAGTGCCGCCGGCGCACGGAGAGGACGAAATTGTCGCGGCCTTCGAAGTGACCCAGGAGCGGCCGCGTGCGGGCGATCGCCCAGACGAGCGAGATCCACTCGCCGTGCGGCCACTGAAGACGTCCGCCGCGGAGCTTTCTCCCGCTACCCGGCGGCTGGTGTTCCGCTTGGCGAGGCGCGATGATCGATTAAGTCTCTTTCATCCCAAGGCGACCCTTCACCTGCTTGAGCGGACGCACCAGCGCTACCACACGCAGGCGAAAAAATATTTCGGGAACACGATCGGTCTGTGCCTAATTCTTAACGCAGGCGTGCCGCGGACGCCGGGAATGACGCCGTGGGACTCTGAAATGCCGGCGTTGTTTCACGAAATGCACGGGTACTCCTTGCTGGAAAAATTGCCGGCGTTATTTTTCGACGTGCCGGGGTGCGACGCGGTGCGCGCCGATTTCTGGGGTCTGGTCGACGAGATGTTGGGCGAGGGGTTCACGCAGCCTTTCGCGGGCTGGGCGAAGGAGCGCGGGATCTCGCATGCTTCTTCCGTGCCCGCGGCGGGGAACGTGTATCACACCGTATCGCGCGGCGCGAACACCATGGCGCGCTACGCGGCGCACACCTACGCCGCGCTGGCGTGGGCGGATTCCGACCCGGCCGGAGATTCGGGTGTCGAAGCGCTGGCGTATGCCGAGGCGAGGTCGATCAAACGGCAACTGGGAAGCGACGGCGTCGTCGAGATCGCGGGCGAGCACACTCGAATAAATGCGACACCGCTGGCGCGGGGCGTGAACTTTTCCGCTGCGCACACGGTGCTCGGCAGTCTGCGGGGCCATCGCAAACACTCGGCGCGATCGCCCCTCGTGCCGCTCGAAGACGACGATCCGAACACGCGGGCCGCGTTCGACGCGCACGCGCGGCTGGCCTGGATGCTCGGCCAGGGGCGCGCCTCGGCGAGGGTCCTGCTCGTGCACCCCTACACGAGTTTGCAGGCGTCCTATCGGCCCGGCGGCGTGCAGGGCGCCCCCGCCTTGCACGACGCGATCGCTCGCCACTTCGCGTCGATCGTCGAGACGCTGAACTCGGCGCGGATCGATTTCGATTTGGCAGACGAGTCCGTGCTTGCGAAACACGGCGCCGCGAACCAACGCATTTTTCGCGTGGGCGCGGCGGAGTACCGCGTTGCCGTGTTGCCGCCGCTGCTCAATCTTCGCGCGAGCACGGCGGATCTGTTGCACGATTTCGCGATGGGCGGCGGGCTCGTTTTGGCGATCGGTTCGCTGCCCGAACTGCTCGACGGCCGGCGTTCAGATCGGCTGCTTAAATTTTTCGAAGAATACGGCGAGCGCATTGTGCAAGGCGTCGACTTCGGGCGCTATCAGGCGCTTGTCGAGCGGCTGCTGCGCGCGGGCGCGGACACCCGGGTGGCGGGCGCGGCAGAGGTATTGGTGGAGCGACGCGTGTGGGACGAGGTCGAGATGTTGGCGCTTCATAACGCCGGCGATTGCCCTTCGCGCTGCGCGCTGAGTTGCGCGGCGGAAATCTCGGGTCGCGCGGAACTGTGGAACCCGGCGACGGGCGCGACGTCGGTATTGGGACCGGCTAGCGCGGGCGAGGCCATTTCGCAGGTGATCGACCTCGAGGCCGGGGCCTCGACCCTCGTCGTAATCGTTCCTGAGAAAGCGGAGGCGGCGGGCCCCGTCGCGTGGGTTGAGGAGTCGCGCGTGACGCCGCCGTGGACCGCGCGGCGCACTTCGCCGAACGCCGTGATACTGCGCGAATGCCGCGTTGTGGAGCCGGGCGCATCGCCCGAATGGGCGAGTGCGGCGGCGGCCCGGCGAAGCCTGACCGCGCGTATGGAAAAGTCCCGCGGGCCGGTGTCGCTGCGGACGCAGTGGCGCGTTCAAGTCGCGGGTGGCGGGCCTGCGATCGGCGGCTATTATGTTGTCGCCGAACTGAGCGAAGGGGCCTCGCTAAAGCTCGATGGCGCCGAGCTTGCGATCGGCGACGGCGGCGAACACCTACTGGATCCGGCGATGCGGCCCGTCGCGCTTCCCGCGCTCACCGAGGGCGAACACGTGATCGAGTTGTGGATGCTCTACGCGGAGGCCGGGGAGTTTCAATCGCCGTGGCTGCGCGGGCCCTTCGCGCAAACGGCGGCCAAGGACGGTGGCCTGCAACTCGCGCCCGCGCGGGAAAGCATCGCGCTCGGCGCGCTTTCAGCGCAAGGCCTGCCGGCGTATTTTGGCGGCGTGATCTACACCGCGCGCGTGGACGGCGCGCCCGCGAACGACGCAAGGCGAATCGAACTGCGGCTGCCCGGCCTGAGCGAAGCGGCGCAGGTGCGGGTGGACGGGTCCGACGCGGGGTTTGTGCTGCCGCCCGACACATCGTTTGACTTGAGCGGCGTCTGGCGCGCCGGGACCCGGACGGTCGAGGTCATCCTTCGCGTTAAGCCGGACGCGCTGCTCGAAGCCCTGGGAAATGAAGCGCAAGCGCGATCATCTACGCACGGGCTATCGGCGGCACCGGAGATTGTCACGCTCGCGCGACGGGCGCCTTAGGGCCACTGAGCGAATTGACCACGGCTTGTCTGTCACGCGCGCATGGGCGGGCGGCCCATGCCACGACGAAGTGTTACTTGTTCGTCGAGTTTTGTATGCCTTCGCCGGCGCGTTCGATGTCTTGGCCCATGCCGCGAAAGGTATTGCACCCGGCGATGCTGACGGCGATGGCGATACTTGCGACCCACAGAATGATTCGTTTCACGACTGGATACCCCCGATTCAAAGTGGGCACAATCATAAAAGAAATACCCCGAACTGGACAAGCTCGACGCGCGGTGCGCGCGGCGGGCGGAGCTTTTGGATGAAAATCGTTCTGGCGCCGGACTCGTTCAAGGAATGCCTTGCTGCGGGCGAGGTCGCTCGCGCGCTGGCGACGGGATGCCAGCGCGTATTCCCCGGGGCGGAACTGGATCTCGCGCCGATCGCCGACGGCGGCGAGGGCACGGTCGAGGCCTTGGTGACGGCGACCGGCGGCCGCTTTGTGATCGCGTCCACCCACGATCCCTTGGGCCAGCCGATCGAGGCGCGCT
>VFKU01000897.1 GCA_009885415.1 Rhodothermota bacterium | reverse complement strand
GTCTGGCTGGTGTGGCGCTCGGGCGGGTGGCCGGGTACTCGAAACGCGCTGGTCCTTTTCGCTGCTCAACTTCTGCTGAATGCGGTTTGGTCCATCATCTTCTTCGGGATGCGCAGCCCGGGCGCCGCGTTCGCGGAAATTGTGCTGCTATGGTGTGCCGTCGTGGCGACGATGGTGACGTTCTGGGTTCACAGTAGGACGGCATCAGCCCTGCTGGTGCCGTACCTGGCCTGGAGCACCTTCGCCGCGATTCTCAATTTCGCCATCTGGCGGCTGAATTAGTTCGCCCGCGCTCTTCCTCAGCGGCTTCAGCATGAGCGCCGGCGTCCCATACTGTCAGTCTCTCGGAGGCAATGAATCATCGTCCGGTTTAACCTTCATTACTCCGCGCAAACGTCCTGAGGTGGAATCATTCTCGCAAGCTCCGGCAATGCCCGTGAGCATGCCCCGGAAAACGAATTCGTGCACGGGATACAGCGAGTACCAATACAAGAGACCCATAAGGCCATGCGGGTCGTATACCGCGGTTTGACGTATTTCGGTGCCCGCCCCTCGGTCGCGAACGTCGAACTGAAGCCACGCCCGGCCAAACACTTTCATTTCCGCTCGCAGCAGGAGCTTATGCGGCCGCTCCAGGGCTTCCACGCGCCAACAGTCCACTACGTCTCCGGTTCGAAGGAAATTGGGATCGCGACGCCCCCGCTGCATCCCCACACCGCCGATGAGCCTGTCCAGGGCCCCGCGGATTTTCCATAGCCAGTCCGCGTAATACCATCCATGTGAACCGCCGATGCCCTCGATGCGCCGGAAGACCTCCTCGGGTGCGGCCTCCACCACTATCGTTCGCGAGTCAACAATTCGAGAACCAAAGCGCTGTCCGCCGTAGCTGGACGTATTTCCTGATGAGGAGAACGCATCCGACCATCGAGTCAGCACAAATTCGCGGTCCTCTTCTTCCTGCGCCAGCCGGATCGCTTCGCTCACGTCCATTGGTCTAACCGAGAAATCCCGAAGGGCCTTGTCATCCGTCACGACACTGGCAACGCGGATGCTGTCGATCAGTTTGCGACCGACCTTGGCAAACAGGGGCGTCACGAGATTCAACCACAGGCTCGACAACCAGGGCGTGAGAAACGGAACATTGATGTACAGGCGCCGAAGGCCGGCAATTTCCCCATAACGCTTCATGAGGTCGAGATAGGACATTTTCTCTTTGCCGCCGATTTCGTAGACGGTGGAGTCCTTCATCGGGATATCGAGGGCTTCAACGAGATAATCGAGAACGTCATAGATGGCTATGGGCTGGGCTTTCACGCGCACCCATTTCGGGACGACCATGACCGGTAGGCGCCGCACCAAGCTACGGATAAGATCGAAGGAGAGACTACCGGGCCCGATAATGATGGACGCCCGAAATTCCAAGGTTGGCACGCCGGAGGCACGAAAAATATCACCGACTGCATGACGACTTCGCATGTGAGCCGACTTAGCGCTTCCGGCGCCGCCGAGCCCTCCTAAATAGACAATTCGTTTCACGCCAGCCGCCCTGGCCGCAGCCGCAAAGTTGCGGGCGCCGGTCAATTCGGTTGATTCGAAGTCCCCAGTTGCTGCGAGCGCGTGCACCAGGTAGTAGGCTGAGTGCACGCCTAGGAGAGCCGCTTCGAGAGTGGCCGCGTTGGTGACATCTGCGCGCACTAACTGCACATCG
>VFKU01000317.1 GCA_009885415.1 Rhodothermota bacterium | reverse complement strand
GCAATATCGCGATGATCAAGGTGGCGGCGTTGCTCGGGCCCGAGCGCATGGAACAGTGGATCCATCGCTTCGGGTTCGCGGAGGCGACCACGCTCGGCGTGCCGGGCGAAGAGAAAGGGATGCTTTCGCCGCGTGCGCGTTGGTCGAGGCTGACGATGGGCTCGTTGCCGATGGGGCAGGAAATTTCCGTTACGCTGACCCAATTGGCGCGCGGCTTCAGTGTGATCGCGAATGGCGGACTCCGGGTCGAGCCGTATCTTGTCGAGGAGGTACGATCGACCGAGGGGAATTTGAAATGGAAGCGCCCGGCCCCGGCGACCGATCGCGTTATTTCGGAGCGCACGGCGAAGACGATGCGGGAGCTTTGCTACGGCGTGGTGGCGAGCAAAGAGGCGACGGGCCGTGCCGCGGCGATTGCGGAATACCGGGTCGGCGGGAAGACAGGCACGGCGCAAATCGCCAAGCCGAACGGCGGCGGCTATTACTCCGATCGATATACCGCGGTGTTCGCGGGTTTTGCTCCGGTGAACGATCCCCGAATCACCTGCGTGATCGTGGTGCAGGAGCCAATGCAACGGAACCACTTTGGCGGTTTTGTCGCGGGGCCGGTGTTTGCCAAGGTCGTGCGCGAGGCGCTGGTGCGTCTGCACGTGCCGCCGGATCCGGATCTCTCGGTGGAGACGAAGGGCGGGATGCCGGCGGATGAGTCCGTGGGGCGTCTCGAATTGGCCCTGTTGGAGCCGACGGAGGCGGCTGGGCGGCTGGATGGGCTGGAACTTCTGAAGTCGGGGATGGATGACACATTTGCGGGGCCGCGCTTGCCGAGTTTTATCGGTTTGACGAAGCACGAGGCCAAGGAATTGTCTGTTTCTTTCGGTATTCCGTGGGACCCGCAGGGGGCGGGGCGCGTGGTGAGTCAGTATCCTCCGGCGGGCACGCGACTGGACGAGGTGCGGCAATGCAAACTCGTCTTCACTACGGGACTGAACGATGAACTTAAACTCTGAAGAGATCAGTGTGTTGCTTGGCGCGCCGGTGCGCGGCGGGCTGAGCGTGACCGCGGCGACGGCCGATTCGCGGCGCGTGACGCCCGGCTCGCTCTTCGTCGCGCTGCGCGGCGTGCAGTCCGACGGGCACGAATTCGCGCGTCAGGCGGCCAGCCGTGGCGTAGTGGCGATCGTCGGCGAGCGCGAAGGCCTTGACTCGCTGGAGGGCGTGCCTTATGTGCGCGTGTCGAACGCTCGGCGCGCGCTCGGCCTCCTCGCGCACCGGCTGAACGGCGATCCCTCGCGCAGCATGACGGTCATCGGCGTGACGGGGACGAACGGGAAGTCGAGCACGGTTTATCTGACGAGTAGAATTTTGGCGCACGCGGGCAAACGCGTCGCGCATTTCGGGACGCTGGGTTATTGCATTGGCGAGTTGACGATCGGCGCCGAGCACACGACGCCTTTCGCCGAAGACCTCGCGTACATGTTCATGCAGGCCAAGCGCGAGCGCTGTACGCACGTCGCGATGGAGGTGAGCTCGCACGCGCTCGAGCAGGATCGCGTGGCGGGGATCGAGTATTCCGTCGGGGTGTTCACCAATCTCACGCAGGACCATCTCGATTATCACCGCGACATGGAAGATTATTTGCAGCAGAAGCTGAAACTCTTCGAGCGTATCGAAGGGCCGGACAAGTTCACCGTGGCGAATATCGACGACCCGAGCGGCAAGCACTTTGTCGCGGCGTCGAAGGTGCCGTGCCACACCTACGGCCGCACGGGCACGTGCCGCGCGACGAAGATCCGCGTTGAGGCGCGCGCGACTTCGTTCACCGTGGAGACGCCGTGGGGCCGCGCGGACATTTCGATGCATCTGCTCGGTATGCATAACGTGTACAACGCGCTGGCGGCGATCGCGGCGTGCGGCGGGCTGGGCGTGCCGATCGGCACGATCGCCGAGGGGGTGGAGTCGCTCGCCTCCGTGCCTGGGCGCTTCGAGCATGTCGACGCGGGCCAGGATTTTCAGGTCATTGTGGACTACGCGCACACCGAAGACGGACTGCGGAATGTGTTGCAGGCGGCGCGCGAGATTTGTTCGGGTCGGATCATTGTTGTGTTCGGCTGCGGGGGCGATCGTGACAAGACCAAGCGCCCGAAGATGGGGGCGACGGCCGCGGAGCTTGGCGATTTTTGCATTGTGACTTCGGACAATCCGCGCACGGAATCGCCCGAACGTATCCTGATGGACATCGAGGTGGGCCTGCAACGCTCCGGCAAAAAGCGGGACGATGACTATATTGTG
>VFKU01000697.1 GCA_009885415.1 Rhodothermota bacterium | reverse complement strand
CGGGCGTCGGCAAGACGGCCGTGACGGCCGCGATATTGCGCATACTCCGCGCGCGCGGGGTGAACGCGGCGACCATGAAGCCGGTGCAGACCGGCGCGGTCTTGTGCGACGGGATGTGGATGGCGCCCGACCTCGCGCTGCACCATGCCGGGGCGCAGTTCCGGCCGCCGGTCGAGCACATCCGCCTCATGCAGCCCTACTGCTACGAGCCCGCCTGCTCGCCACACCTCGCCGCACGGATGGAGGGACATTACCCCGACCTCGAACGCATCGCCACGAACGCGCGGGAACTTCTCCATATATACGACGTCTTGTTGCTCGAAGGCGCGGGCGGCATCTACGCGCCGCTCACCGAGACCGAAACCACGCTCGACCTGATGCGCCGCCTCGCGATGCCCGTGGTCCTCGTCGCGCGGCGCGGACTCGGCACCATCAACCACACGCTCCTTTCGCTCGAGGCCTTGCGCGGTGCGGGTCTCAGCGTCGCAGGCGTGATCTTCAACGAGACGCAGAACGCACCCATCGACTTCATCCGCGCGGACAACCCGCGGGCCATCGAGGCTTTCGGCAAAGTCGAGATATTGGGTAACATGGACTTTCTGCCCGACTTCGATGCGAACCCCGCGCAGGCGCTGGCGGGTTCGGAGCGGTTCCTGTCAGGATTGACCAAGATTTTCCCCGAACTCGGATGACGCCGATGGCGATTCACACCGATACGCTGCAAGAACTTGACTACCGCCACCTCTGGCATCCCTACACGGACATCAACGCCTACGAGGCCGCGCCGTGGACCTGCTTCGAGCGCGCGAGCGGCGTGTACCTCTACGACCGCGACGGCCGCGCCGTACTCGACGGCATCGCATCGTGGTGGGCCGTCGCGCTGGGGCACAGCCACCCGCGCATCGTCGAGGCGATCCGCGCGCAGGCGGGCGTGATGCAGCACGCGATCCTCGGCAACCAGACGCATCCGCTCGCGGTGAGGCTCGCCGCGAAGCTCGCCGGGATCACGCCGCCGGGCCTCACGCGCTGCTACTTCGCCTCCGACGGCGCGAGCGCCACCGAGGCCGCGCTGAAGATCGCGATTCAGTATTGGCACAACCGCGGCGTGCGCGGAAAGACCCGCTTCGTCGCGCTCGACGAGGGCTACCACGGCGACACGCTTGGTGCTGTCGGCATCGGTTTCGTGCCGGCCTTCCATGCGCCCTTCGACGGCGCGGTCATCAAGTCCTTCGTCGCGCCCGCGCCGCATCGCGCAGCGGATACAGACGACGCGGCGGATCGCGCCTGCGCTGTGCAGGCCTTCGCCGCGCTCGAGTGCATCGTCGCGGCGCAGGAAGACCAGATCGCCGGCGTCATCCTCGAGCCGCTGTGCATGGGCGCGGCCGGCATCCGCCTCTATCATCCCGAATACCTTCGCCTCGTGCGCGAGCTGTGCGACGCGCGCGGGCTCCTGCTCATCGCCGACGAAATCGCGGTCGGTTTCGGCCGCACGGGCGGCGTTTTCGCCTGCGACGTCGCGGGCATCGCGCCGGACATTCTCTGCATCGGCAAGGCGATGACCGGCGGCACGCTGCCGATGAGCGCCGCGATCGTCACCGAGGAAATCTACGACACCTTCCGCAACGAACCCGGCCGCGACCGCACCTTTTACGACGGCCACACCTATTGCGGCAACCCGATCACCAGCGCGGCGGCGTTGGCCTTTCTCGAGGCTTTCGAGGCCGAGGGCGTGATGCAAAATGTCGCCTCGCGCACGCCCCAGCTCGCCGCCGGCATGGCACGCCTCGCGCGCCACGACGCCGTGCACTACCACAAGTCGCTCGGGCTCATCGGCATGATCGCCCTCAAGCCCGAGGTCGGCGGCGCCGCCCTCGCCAAGCGCATCGCGCGCCGCGCCTTCGAGCTCGGCCTCTTCATCCGCCCGCTCGGCAATGTCTTGTATCTCTGGCCGCCCCTGACGACGACCGAAGCCGAGCTCGCGCAAATGCTCATCTACTTCGACACCGCCATCGAGCGCGGCCAGCTTCCAATGTCGGAGCCGCTGCCCTCCGCCGACGACGGCCGCTAGTTCGACCCTTTGTCCGCAGATGACGCAGATGGACGCAGATAGTCCAGCCTAGATTTCGTGGCGGGCGTCCTCGCCCGCTTGGATGCCGACCACTGCCACCGAGAGGCATCTCTTCCAATGTCTCCCATATATATGCGCGGCTTGTTGCACTCATAGAAGCGCCGGTGCGAGACAAGGTCCTCGCTCGGAGTTCCGCCTTCAGGCGGTCCGCTCGGCCGGACACTCCCGCGCAAACGCGGAACTCCGAACAAGTGCAGTTGCGAGACAAGGGTGAACGGGATTTATGGAATTTAGCAGCGAAAAATTCAATTAAACCCATGACCTATTGTTTCCGTGGGCAATTCGGCGAGCGCAATCCGCGCTCAGTCGAGGGCAACAAACGCGGCATATATATAGACCATCGCGGGGACTGGCATCGCCGTGGCCAGGGGCTCTAGTATCCTACGGCACGGACAGCACGAGGAGCGGCGATGCCGGAGCAGGTGACGGTCGAGGCGGTGGGGCTGCGGTTCCGATATGGGCGGAGCTACGCCGTCGATGGCGTGAGTCTCGAGCTGCGCGCGGGCGAGGTGCTCTGCGTCATCGGGCCGAACGGCGCGGGGAAGACGACGCTGCTCTCGCTGCTCGGCGGGATGGTGCTGCCGCAACAGGGCCACGTGCGCGTGTTCGGGCTCGATCGCTGGCGCGACAATTTCGAAATCCGCAAGCGCTCGACTTTTCTGCTCGCGGAGCCGGCCTTCGGTGAGAGCCTCACGCCGTACGAATTCCTGCGCTTCTTCGCGCAGATCTACGGCGTGCCGAAGGAAGTTTTTCTGGAGCGCGTGAAGCGCCTCGCCGCTGAAATGAACATGACCGAGCACTGGAACAAACCTTGGGGAAAACTCTCGCTCGGCATGCTGAAGAAAACCGGTCTCATCGCCGCCTTCCTTCCCGACGCGCAACTGCGCATCATGGACGAGCCCTTCGCCGGCGGTATCGACCCGATGGCG
>VFKU01000510.1 GCA_009885415.1 Rhodothermota bacterium | reverse complement strand
CGTTCTGGGCGGTGATGACAGCCCTGCTCATCCGCCGCGAGGTCTTGGTGCCGCGCGCGCAGCCGGCGATTCCATCGATGCCCGCGGAGTTTCGCAAGCCCACGGACAACTGGATGGGTATCTACTCGAAGAACGAAACCGGCGGCGAGGACCGTGTGGGCTACGTCCATCTCACCAGCGCGCCCGGCCAGCGCGGCGCCGCCGGCGGCACGCGCTACGGCATGACGTTCCGCCTCGCGACGACCATGCTCTCGATGCCGACCGAATTGCTGCTCGACGGCAACGCCTGGGTCGTCGACGGCAAGGGGCTCTCCGACTTTGAGTTTCGCGTGCAGTCCTTCGGCGAGCACGTGATGAAAGCGACTGGAAGAGTGAGCGACGGCTCCGCGAAGGTAGACATCGAGACAGCGGGGGAGACCTTCCCGCTGACCTTCCCCGTCGGCCAGGACCTCCTCCTCCAAGGTGGCTTCGGCGCGACCTCGCTCAACGTTCCCTCGCTCGAAATCGGCGACACCGTCCTGATCGACGCCTTCGATCCCACGACGATGACCCAGGGCCTCGCGCGCGTTGAATGCATCGGCACCGAGAATCTGATCTTCGACGGCAAAGAAGTGCCGACAAAAATCCTTACGACCGAACTCGGCGGCGTTACTACCAAAACCTGGGTCGGGCTTGACGAGCAAGTCATGCGTGTCGAGACGCCCGTCGGGCTTGTGTTGAGGCGGGTCTCGCAAAGCGAAGCGCTGCGCACCTTCGACGCGCCCGGCGAGTCGAGCGAGCTGATTCATTCCGTCGCCGTCCGCCCCGCCGGTGCGAAGCCCTTTCGCGGCGCGACGCAACTCCACTTCCGCGTGAGCGGCCTCGACAAGAAGGCAGTCGTGCCGGTGGACGAATTGCAACGCCGCATCGCGCCGGACGAATTCCAAATCGACATGGCCGCGGCCCCGGAGTCCACCGTCCCCGAGCCGGATCCCGCGGCCTTCAAAGACGAACTCGCCGCCGATCCCTTCGTCCAATCCGCCCATCCCAAGATCGCCAAACAAGCAAGCGAAATAGTGGGGGAGGAGACCGATCCCTGGCGCAAGGCCCAGCGCATTTATGCCTGGGTCTACGAGAACATCGAGAAGACGCCGGTACTCAGCCTGCCCTCCGCGCTCGATGTGCTCGAGAGCCGCCAAGGCGATTGCAACGAGCACACGGTGCTCTACACGGCGCTCGCGCGCTCCCAGGGCATCCCCACGCGCATCGCCATTGGCATGGTCTGGAGCGACGAACTCGCCGGATTCTATTACCATGCCTGGCCCGAGATTTACGTCGGCCGCTGGATTCCCGTCGACCCCACCCTCGGCCAGCCCATCGCCGACGCCACGCACATCAAGCTCCTCGAAGGCGGCGTCTGGCAATGGCCCCGTCTCGTTCCCTTCCTTGGTCAAGTGAAAATCGACGTATTGGACATCCACTAAACATGATTCGGACCGTCAACCTCTCGAAGCACTTCGGCGCGAAGATCGCCGTCGATAATCTCAACCTCGAAATCCCCGAAGGCGAGTTCTTCTGTTTCCTTGGGCCGAACGGCGCCGGAAAAACGACGACCATCAAAGTGCTCACTGGCCTCATGTTGCCCAGCTCCGGCACGGCCGCGATCGGCGGCCACGACGTCTTGAAAAATCCTGTCGCCGCCAAGCAACTCCTCGGCTACATCCCCGACCATCCCTTCCTCTACGAAAAACTCACCGGCCGCGAGTTCATGGATTTCGTCGCCGGTCTCTACCGCATGCCCGCCGAGGGTCTCGCTGATCGTATCGAAGAGCTGCTTCACGTCTTTGAAGTGCAACACGTCGGCGATCAACTCATCGAGAACTACAGCCACGGCATGAGACAGAAACTTTCCTTCG
>VFKU01000254.1 GCA_009885415.1 Rhodothermota bacterium | reverse complement strand
TGCCCTGGTGCGCGAAGACGGTGGACGCGAGCCCGCCGAGGTAGGAGCGTGACTCCATCATGCCGGCGATGCCGAGCACGCTGAGGCCAAGCCCGCCGTATTCCTCGGACACTTCGGCCATGTAGATACCGAGATCGGCGGCCTTCTTGAAGAGGCGGCGGATGGTGGCTTCGTCGCGCGCATCAACCTGCGCGGCGACGGGCGCGACGTCCTTGTCAGCGAAATCGCGGATGGACTTGATCATCATCCGCTGCTCGTCGTCCATGTCCTCCGGCGTGAGCACATCCTCGGGATCCGTCTCTTCAATGAGGTAAGTCGCGCCGCGATGCTGGTGTGCGATGGTCATGTCGCCTGTCTCCGTCTTTTTATTTCTTGAACTGTGCGAGCCGCTCGTTCGTATCTTTGATGTCGAATTGGGTCTCTTCCTCGAATTCGATCGCTTTTTTCTCGTCTCGTCGCGCGCCCTTGTTGTACAGCGCCTTGTACGCGGCGATCGCGTCGCGGCTGTTCTGCAGCATCGCTCCGGTGAGTTCGCGGAGGACCACGTCCAATTCCGCCGCAGGCACGGCGCGATTCGCCAGGCCCCAGGCCGCGGCTTCGGCGCCGGTGAAGGTGCGCGCGGTGAACGACAGCTCGCGTGCGCGGCGGCGGCCCACGGCGTCCGACAGGCGCGCGCTCATGCCCCAGCTCGGCCGCAGGCCCCACTTGGTGTGCGTGTCGCCGAGCTTGGCGTCCTCCGCGCAGACGACGAGGTCGCAGGCAAGCGCGAGTTCGAGCGCGCCGGTGAAGCAATGGCCGTTGATACGCGCGATGACGGGTTTGGACACGGTCTGAATCACGCGGATGAGCTCACGCGCGGGCTCGTCGAGGTAATCGCCCACGCCGCCCTTTTCGAGCAGCTTCCCGCCGAGTTCCGTGAGGTCGACGCCGGCGGAGAACGCACGACCCGCGCCGGTCAATACGATGACGCCGACCTTCTTGTCTTTTTCGGCGGCCTCGATCGCTTCAGTGGCTTCGATCAGCATCTTGCGCGTGATCGCGTTGAGTTTGTCCGGGCGATTCAACGTGACCGTGGCCACGCCCTCGGCAATTTCGAGCAATACGCAAGTGAGTTTCATCGGGGGCGCCCTCAGCGTGTTTTCATTTTCATTTGCATGCCGCGCCGGTGCGGCCCCGCCGGCCCTTCGAGCGCCGCGACGCCGCGGTCGGCCTGGTCGGTGAAGAAGCCGTCTACTTTGTAAACCCGCGTAAACATCAGCACTTCTTCTTCGTAGCTGCCGTACTTCGCTTTATTGTAGTCGTCCGTGCGGAAAGTATAGGGATGCACGGCCAAACCGCGCGCGTGGGCCCACTCAACCAGCTTCGGGTTCTTCTCGATGAGGTTCTTGTCCGGCCCGATGCCGTTGGCGTATTTCGCAATCGCGTCGAGACCGGCCTCGCTGAGGTCCTGGCTGGCTTCTTTTCCATTTCCAACGAGGAGAATAAGCGGGATTTTCGCACCCGACTCGCGCGCCTTCTTGAGCGGCTCCGCCTCAAAGCATTGGAGGAAGACCTTGGAGTCCTTCTCGGTGTAGCCGTATTTGGCGAGTATATCCAGCGCGGCCTGCTCCATCGGCAGGCCGGCCT
>VFKU01000018.1 GCA_009885415.1 Rhodothermota bacterium | reverse complement strand
TGCTTCAGACTCGTGGCCATGTATCCGCCCGTCTCATTGAACATGCGACGATAGCCGGCTTTCGCCGCGTCGATCTCCGCGTCCGTAACGGGAAAGCCGAGTTCGCGCGCAGCAAAAAGCGCGCCGCAATGAAAGCCCTGATTGGAAGACGGCGCGTCGTCGTCATCGTAAGGCAGCTGATCGTGATAGGTCTTCATGTACGCGATCTCAGGCTTGAGCCGCGGCGGGACAAAGAGCCCGCCCACTTCGTTTTTCCGAATGAAGTGGTACGCCCGCTCGACCGTCCGCATGTCGAGCGCGGCGCCGGTACGCTTCGCGAGCACGGCCCAGATAAGGTAGTACTGCGCGTTGTCCTCATAGTTAATGCGCTCGAAGAAGACCGCCGCCTGCGCCGCCGCGTCATACCGCGGATCGTCCAGCCCGCGGCTCATGTAGAAGCCGTCCGTGACCCACTGCTTCCATCCATACCCCACGCCCGAGATGAAAATATAGTCGCTCTCCGTGCGCAGAAGATTTCGGCGCAACAAAAGATACGAGGTGTTCCGCAAGATCGCCTCGATCCCGCTCTGGTTGAAGCCCTGAGCGTTAGCCAGCGCGAGGTGCGCCGCCATTTGCACATCGTAGAGCGACTTCGCGGGCGACGAGAAAATCCACGTGCGCCACTCCTGCGTCTCCCCGGCCTCGATCCGCTGCCACCCGTCGAAGGTCGCGCGATACACGGAAGTCGCGTCCACCTCGTGCGGGATCGCGATGACGCGCTTGGCGCTGCCGTCGCCGTTGGTCAGGCCGAACCCGCGCGCCTCGAGGTCGAAGGCCATGAACGATCGGTTCTCCCACTTCCCGGGCGTGTCGCCAATCAGTCCATACACCACGCCCTTCGACAAACACGAGAGCATCGGAAAAGTCTGCAACGAGCCCCCGCCGAATTCCGGCCCGGAGCACCCGGGACTGTACGCCGCGCTCTTGGTCTCCCGTCCCGTGAACGAATAGAAGTCGCCCTCGACCTCCACGCGCCATCCGAAGTCGAGGAAGTAGCGCGTGTCGCTCGCCGCACGCACGCTGACGACGCGCTCGATCAAATTCGGCCCGATGATCTTGTACGTCTCGTGGAAAGTAAGAGGGCCCGCCACTCCCTCTATCAATCGAATCCCGCGCGCATCAGCCTGAACGGAATCGTATACCACCGGAAAGTTCGCCGAAACCTCCGGTCCGGCCAGCGTTAGGTGCAGACTTGCCCCTTCGCGCGCCGGAGTGAAGATCGCTAAGTCGCCCGAATAAATGGACGCCGCATAAGCGCCGTCCGCACCCATTGCGCGGACCTCAAGTCTAGATTCAGCACACGCAGGAGTAGCGCACGCGATAAGCGCCGGCAAAAACAGAGATAGCCGTAGCACGATAGAAGTAGTCCTTCCTTGGCAAGTTCCCGGCAGGCCCGAAGCTGGTTCTGCCCGAGGCGTCTGCACATTGTCGGAGCGTTGGCGAGTGAAGTCAATGCGATGCGCACACCGATCGCCGTCCCCATTCCGCGGTGAAGCCGCTTTTTGGGCCGCGCCACGCCGTCGCCGCCCGCAAATGGAGTTTATCGACAACAATCCGATAGCATCTGAGGCCGGGTTTCCCCCGGGGGGAATACCGGAGACGAATCGTGTGACGCTCAGGGGCGTCCAACGGTTTCCGCGTGGCCCAGGCGCGCGGGCCTTCAATCGCGAGGGATCATGGTTTTCCTATACAAGACTGCAAAAGTCTATGCCACTTTCCTGAAGCTGCTCGGGTACGAGCGAGGGATTCGCTCCTTCATCGATCGTCTCGTACTCGATTGTCCAAAAGGCAGTCGAATCCTCGACATCGGCTGCGGCAGCGGGATCGTCGGGCTGCGCCTGATGGAGCGGCTTCCAGGCTCCACACTATTGGCGACCGATCTCGAGAAAAATTTCTTGAAGGAAACACTTTCCAACGCACGTGAGCGAAACATAGACGAGCGCCGGATCACGGTAGGTCTCTCCGACGTGAGCGATCCCGAGCAGGTCACGCTCCTCAATGGTTCGTCGCTGGTGTTGCAAGACCACTCCTTCGACATCGTCGCCGTGGGCGGCGTGCTCGGATACTCCCGAGATCAAGTGGCGACCATGAAGGCCTTGATGAGGTTGATCAAGCCCGGCGGGTATCTGGTCGATCTCGAGATGAACGAACAGCCCATCGGCAAGATCATCTCGACGTGGTACAACTGCCGGCCGGTGCCGTCAAGCATTATGATCCGGACCATCGAGAACGAGGGGAACAACGTCACGGTCATTCCCTTTGGCGTGCGGGATTTCCCCGCAAACCTCACGCGGGTCGGCATCGTCGCCAGGATGGGGCTTCGCAAAGTCAGGAACGTCTTTGGAAAATCTCCAATCGATATGCAGGCCTCGCAGAACTAGCGCGGCCCGCTTCGTATGCGCCTGTCCCAGGTGCTGACCCGCAAGGCGCCGATGACATGATCTCCTTCATCTTTATCGTGTCCACCGCTTCGCTCCTTGCCGCGACAGATCTCGCGCCGATTCCCGATACGCCATTCATCCAGGAGTATCACGAGACCTTTCCGATTCCGGGCGGTGGCCCCGCCAGCGACGTCCGCGCCGTCGCCGTGGATCGTCGCGATCACGTATGGGCGGCCACCGCAGGCGGACTCTTTCAGCTTCAATCGGGCAAGTGGACGCGCCAAGAAGGCGTCACCGACGGTCCCCTCTACGAATTATTCATCGACTCCGCGGGCTCGCTGTGGATCGGCGCGTGGGACGGCATCTACACCGTCGCGGGCGAACGCGGCGTCAAGCAAGCCGGGGTTCCGGGCACGATCACCGCCATCGAAGAGACCTCCTCCGGCCTGATCGCGCTCGGCCCTGAAGGATCCTGGAGGCGCGAAGGCGGCCGATGGGTGCTTCTGGAAAATAAATGGTCGCGCCACATCCGCGACGCCCGCGTCACGAACGCGCGCGAACTTTATATCGCGACCGGTGTCGGCCTATACCGGCAGACCGAGGCCGCCCTCGATCATTTTTACCAGGAAGCCGATCTGTATTCCGGAGACCTTCGCGCGCTGGCGATCGGGCCAAACGGAAATCTCTGGATCGGCGCGCGCGGCGGTATTGACGTCTACGCAAACGGCGCACTCGCGAAACATTACGGCGCGGCCGAGGGCCTTCCGAACTCCGACGTGAAGGCGCTGATCTTCGACCGCGAGGGCGTGCTCTGGGCGGGGACCGAACTCGGCGTCGCGCGCTTCGACGGCACGACCTGGTCCCTTCGCCATAGCAAGCGCTGGCTGCTCAGCGACGACGTCCGCGGCATCGCCTTCGATTCGGCCGGCACCGCCTGGATCGCGACCGCCGCCGGGGTGAGCGCGATCAAACGCCAAACAATGACGCTCGAAGAAAAGGCCCGCTATTTTCTCGATCTCTGCCACAAACGTCACGTTCGCCCGCCCTACATCGTCGAGAAATGTTGGCTGCCCGACCCCGCCGACCCCAGCCACTGGGAGCCGCGCGACGACGACAACGACGGCACCTTCACCGCGCAATATCTGGCGATGGAGTCCTTCCGTTACGCCGTCACCAAGGACCCAGAAGCCCGCGCCCACGCCGATCGGGCCTACGACGCGCTCGAGTTTCTCGAAAAAGTGACCGGCGTCCCCGGCTTCTTCGCGCGCACCGTCGTGCCCTCCACGTGGAAAGAGATGGCCGACGCGAACCATACGATGACACCCCAAGAATACGCCGAGCGCCGCGTCCGCGATCCGCGCACCAAGCGCGTCGACGAACGCTGGCGGCCCTCCGCCGACGGCCAGTGGCTCTGGAAAGGCGACACCAGCTCCGACGAGATGGTCGGACAGATCTTCGGCATCTTCTGGTACTACCGCCTCGCCGCGGACGACGCGCACAAGGCCCGCGTCCGCGCCCACGTCCGCCGCATCGTCGACTACATCATCGACAACGGATACGTCATCCGCGATCTCGACGGAAAAGCCACCCGCTGGGGCGTTTGGGCTCCCGAGTCCGTCCTCAGCGATCCCGACTGGCGCGTCGAAGGCGTCAACAAAACCTTCGAGGTGCTCTCGTTCCTGAAAGCTGCGCAAGAAATCACCGGCGACGAAAAGTACCAGCGCGAATTCGATCGCCTCGTCCGCGATCACGGCTACGCGGAGATCGCGCGCCACCCCAAGTCCTACGGCCGCTCCGAGCGCACCCACATCCAGGACGACCTGCTCGCCATGAGCACGCCGGGCCTATTGATGACTCCGATGGATCCCGCGCTTCACGCCCAACTCTTCGACGGCGCCACCTGGGCCTATCGCACCGTCGAGAACGATCAAAACCCATTCTTCAATTTCATCTACGCCATGGCCGGCGGAGATAATTTCCACCTGCAAGAAAGCGTCGATTTCCTGCGCGACCAACCCCTCGATCTTCGCCACTGGACCATCGACAACTCGCAGCGCGAAGATCTGGAGTGGGGGAGAGCGCCCATGCTCGATCCCCTGCAAAGCGATCGTATGCTCCCCCCAAGCGAGCGCGGCGTAATGCGCTGGGACAAAAACCCCTGGGCCGTCATCTCCGGCGACTTCAGCGATCCGGAAGGCCGCAGCGAAAGCAGCGGCGTCTTCTGGCTGCTCCCCTACTGGATGGGCCGCTACGCAAACTTCATAGCCGCCCCCTGATCCTCCGTAGCATGGGCGGCCCGCCCATGCAAGAATTCCGATCGCCCCGACCAAACTCAACAGGTCCTATAAGTCCTATAGGTCCCATTCTTCCCCTACTTCCCATTCTTCCCATCACCCCACCCGCGCAGGCCTCCGCTGAATCAACGCCACCAACCCCGCCGAAACCACCAAGATCACCAAACACGTCGCATACACCGCCCGCGTGTTCCCCGTGCTCTCGAAGATTCGCGCGCTCAGCGCCGGCCCCGCGGCGTTGCCGATCATGAAGAATGTGTTGCTCAATCCATAGATAGCGCCCAGGTGCATTTCGCCGAAGCAAAATACCAGCGCCGTCGGGAACAGGCCATTGCGCCCGCCCGCCGGCAGGCCCGCAAGCACCGCGAACGTAAACGCCGCCGGTGCCCCTCCCACGATCAGCAGCGGCAAGGCCAGTGCAGGAACGAAGTAACACGACACCAATACGCTCCGCAACGAGAAGCGGTCGCCTAGCACGCCGAACAGAATCGTGCCCACCGCCGTCAGAAAATTAAACGCGCTGAATACGCTCGCCGCGGTCGTCTCGTTACCGAGATCGATCGTCAGGTAATAGACCAGGTGAATGTTGATCACCGCGAAAACCAGGCCCGTCAGCCCGTCCCCCAGGCTCAGCCCCCAAAAACTCCTCCCGCGCAAGGCCTGCCCCAGCGTGAGATCGTTTGCCGTGTGATCGCTGCTC
This sequence comes from Rhodothermota bacterium, assembly GCA_009885415.1. GTDB lineage: Bacteria > Hydrogenedentota > Hydrogenedentia > Hydrogenedentales > VFKU01. The sequence goes on along the minus strand of VFKU01000018.1, from coordinate 3,132 downwards.
CCGAGCGAAGCGAGATACGCCGATTCTTCCTCGGGGCTCGGGTCGCGCACAAATAAGAGGGTCGGCAGCGCACCCGCCGCCAGAACAAAGCTGAAAATCGTATACGTTTCCCGCCAGGAGTAGTCTTGCAGCAACCAGCTGGTCAGCAGGGGGAATAGCGTTCCGCCGGTGAAGGTCCCGAGCATCGCCACGCCCGTCGCGATCGCGCGATGCTTCAGGAACCACCGCGCCACGACCGCCGCGACCGGAATGTAGGTGCACGACATCGAGCCGACGGCGGCGACCACCAGGAGCGCATAGAACTGCCACAAGGATTCGGCCCGCGCGATGAAGAAGGCGACGACCGCCCCGAGCACGATTCCAAACATCATCATCCGCCGCGCGCCGAGCTTGTCGATCAGCATGCCGCATAAAGGACTGAACACCGCCGCCGACAGGCCCCACACCGCAAGCCCGTTCGAGACCTGTTCAAAGGTCCAGCCGGTGTCCTTCTCGATCGAGAGCAGCAGCACCGGCATTACAAAGAATGCCACTCCCGACGTGATCGCAAGCGCAACGAATCCCCCAAAAACCACGAACCACCCGCGCCGGCCGTCCATACTTCACCTCCTCAAACCGCCAGAGAATACAGCCCACTCCCGGCGAAATCGAATACCCTCCAAGAGACCACCATCGACGCAGTCCTTCTATTCATACGTCCCATACGTCTCATGCTTCCCATCATTCCCATCGCCGCCCGCCCACTACGCCGATCCTCCGCCCAATGCTACAATCGCCCCACCACCAAACGGAGGTTTCCCCATGCTGTCGCGCCACTTGGCCAAATTCATCCTCGCCATCCTCGCTTTCGCGCTTCCCGCCGCGTCCTGGCCGGCCGCGCTCGAAGCCGGCATCGGCGTCGCCAACATCACCCCCGACACCGAAAAATTCCAAGTCCCCCTCGGCGGCTACGGCGAACGCATGAACAAGCCCGCCGTAGGTATCCACGATTACACCATGGCCAAAGCGCTGATTTTCCGGCAGGGCGACAAAAAATACGCCCTCGTCACCCTCGACCTCGTCGGCATTCCCCGCTCGTTGCGCGACCAGGTCCTCGCGCGCATCAAGGACACCGGCATCACCTCCGACACCCTCATGCTCGCCGCCAGCCACACCCACGCCTCCGTCGAGATGAACGCCCTCAACTCCGTCAACGTCTTCAATATCCCCCAGATCGGCATCTTCGATCAGAAATTGCTCGACTTCACCGCCGACCAAATCGCCCAAGCCATCATCCAGGCGAACCAGAAGTTCGTGCCCATCCGCGTCGGCACCGGCTCCACAAAGGTCGAAGGGCTGAACCGCAACCGCCGCGGAGATCCCACGGTAGACCCCGAAATGACCGTGACGCGGATCGACACCTTAGATGGAAAACCCTTCGTGGTTTTCGTCAACTTCACCGCACACCCGACCTACGTCAACGAGAAGATTATGGAAGTTTCAGCGGAATGGCCCGGCTACCTCCAGCGTGAAGTCGAGGCCTTCATCGACGGCGCCGTCTGCATGTACTCCAACGGCGCCGAAGGCGACACTGCCCCCACCGGCGGCCGCGGCCCCAGTGCCTTCGCCCGCTGCGAGGACCATGGCCGCAAGCTCGCGATCGCAGTCCTGAAACTCTTCCCCACGATCGAAACCAGTCCCGACGTAAAGTTCGCGTACTCGATGGACACCCTCAAACTTCCGCCGCGCACGCCCCCGCCCGCCCTCATGCAAGAAGCCGGCGTCGAATACGGCCTCAACCCCGAAATGATCAAAGGCTTCGTCGACGTCATGGTCCCCGAATCGTCCTACCTCGGCGTGCTCCGCCTCGGCGATTTTGTCGGCGTATCCATCCCCGGCGAGCTCTTCTCCAAACTCGGCCTGGAAATACGCGCCGCACTCAAAGACGCCGGCGCAACCCACCCCGTAGTCGTCGGCCTCGGCAACGAATGGATCAGCTACATCATGCCGCCCGAAGAATTCACCCAAGGCGGCTACGAACCCGGCGTCTCCTTCTACGGCGATCAGCTTGGGCCGCGCGTGGTCGAACAAGCCATCGCCGCCGGAAAGAAAATCCTCGCAACGAAATGAAACAGTAGGGGCGGCCCCCCGTGGCCGCCCTTCTCATCATTGCGAGGAGCGAGGTGTGCGACGAAGCAATCTCGCGCGCCGAGGACTATCGTTTCAACAGCCAAACCTCCGCCAACCGAGATCGCTGCCGCCAATTCAGGTGCCCCTCGTCCGTCGGCGCATCCCACGTCAACACGACCTTGCGGTCCGCAAAAAATTTCGCGTCGACCGGAAATTCCTTAAACTCGCCCATCTCCTGCCCATCCACGGTCGTCGACACACGCTCTCCATCGACGCGAAGCAGCGATTGCTTATACCCCGTCAGCCGCACCGTGTAGCTCGCCCCCGGATCCAGCCCCTCATACACCACCCCTAGCGGCCAATCCAGACTCGTTTGCCACGAAAGCCGCGCACGGCTCATCCCATTCTCCCACCACCAAAGCGTCGGCTCCGGATGCGCTTCTTCGCCGGGCTCCGTAAAAACCTCCTCGCTCCGCAACACGTGCGGCGACTTCGCCGCGTTCCCCAAGTCGTCGTAATAACTCCCAAACCCCGGCCGCTCCCACGTCGCGATCGTCTTCAGCCGCGCCACCTTCTCGTCCTCGGACGCAAACCCGCCGATCCGCTTAAACTCATCCTCAAGCCACCAGCGATTGTTCATCGGATAATCGACGAAGTCCAGAAACGCACCCCGCTCCGCGCCGCTCGCCTGATACTTCTCCACACTCGACTGCAACCCGATCGACCGAAACAAAGCCTCCGACAACTCAAAAATACGCGCGCGCAACTCCGGACTCTCCGGCTCACTCACCGCTCGATTCAACACCTCCATCGCCGCCGTCATCGCTTCGTCTGTGTGGCCCGCCGACGCCCCCAAAAGAATCGCATTCGCTTCGCCCTCCAGCTTCGATTCCCTCAACAAGCGCCGCCGCACATACGCATCATAGTTCGCCCGCACCAAACACATCTGCCAACGCCAATTCGATTTCAACGCGGGCGCCCGCTCCTCCAGCCCCCGCCACCCGAGCAGCGTGCTCTCCACCG
>VFKU01000655.1 GCA_009885415.1 Rhodothermota bacterium | reverse complement strand
TCCAATTCGGCCCGCCGTCCGCAAAGTCTTTGCAGGGCTCCCCGGTCTTCGCGTCGAGCGCCCAGAGCTTGCGGTCCTGCGAAGCGACGAGAATGCGTTCTTCCTCCCCGTCCGTCCAATACGAAATGCCTCGGTGCTGGAAACCGACGTTCGCCGGCCGCCCCGCCTTGTAACTCTGCGGGTCGAATTCCCACAACAGCTCGCCCGTCCCTGGATCGAGCGCCACGATCTGGTTGACCGAGGTCGGCAGATACATCACGCCGTTCACGACCAGCGGCGTCGGTTTGAACTGGCTCGGCAGCACCGCCCGGTTTTCCTTTGCCACTTTCTCCTCGATCGACCGCCAGCGCCACGCGATCGCGAGGTTCTTAAAATTACTGCCGTCGATCTGGTCCAGCGGCGAGTACTTCGAGCTCGTCAAGTCGTGACCGTAATACACCCAATCCCCCGGCCCGCCGGTCACGTCCGCCGCAGCCCCGGCGCACACAAGCGCGAGTCCACACGTCGCGGTCCAAATTTTTTTTCATCGTCTTCTCCCTACTCGGAAAGTTTCTGAAGCCTCTTGTAGACAAAACGCGCATTCACCGCCGCGCCATCGGTCACGGTCACCTGTTGTTCCAATTCGCCCAACCGTTCGTGCCACGCCTTGAGCGTATAGGCGCCCGCGGGCAGTCCCGCGATCGCGAACTTTCCGTCCAGTCCCGTCACCGCGAAAAACGGATGGTCCATCACGAAACAGAACGCCTTCATCCACTTGTGCACATCGCACTTAATCTTCAGCGGCATCTCCGCTTGATTAAACACGCGCGTGCGCGGCGCGAGGCCCGGCGGCTGCCCGAAATTGAAAATCTTGTTGAAGCGCGGAAACCCGCGCACATTGTGCGTCGTCTTGTCGCTGTTCGTGAACTGGAGCGTCTGCCCCAGGCGCATGCCGAACACCGGCGAAGTATAACGGCAGCCAAGCTGATCGAGCGTCACCGGCTCCGCCGGCACGGGATACTCACCCTTCGGCGGATTCGCGATCCAAACAAAAATCCACGCGAACTCTCCCGCCGGCCCGATCGTCGCCTCATCGCCGAGCAGCGGGGCGTCCTGGTGCATCTGTTCGCAATAGGGGTCTGCCTTGGTTTCGATCGGCGCCAGCTTGGGCGGCGTTCCCGAAAATGTGACCGTCCCGGTGACCTCGCCCGAGTGCGCCGCGAGCGTGAAGAAAAGTACGGCCGCGAAAGGGAGGATCGCGCGCCCGCGCGGGCGATCCGCATGCACATTCGACCTGTTGGAGGACTTGCGCGATATCAAGACCTGCTCCCTGCTGCGGGGCGCTGACCGCGCCCAAGACACGGCAGCGTGCAGGACGGCCCCGCGCGAATTCAAGCGCCGCGTTGTGGCGCGGAAACCGCGGACTACGATTACCATGAGGACAACGATTACGATAAGGCCCGCCCGAGCTCGGGCCAACAAGGATTTTGGTACCCGCAATGACGC
>VFKU01000167.1 GCA_009885415.1 Rhodothermota bacterium | reverse complement strand
GTGCGTGCAGCTGCGGCGTCACCACCGGAGCGGGCGAGTAGGCGCCCATGCCGCCGGTGTTCGGCCCCTGGTCGCCGTCGTTGACGCGCTTGTGGTCTTGCGCGGTGACGAGTGGGAGAATGGCGTTCCCGTCGCTGAGCGCGAAGATGGAGGCCTCTTCGCCTTCGAGAAATTCCTCGATGACCACGCGCTGCCCGGCCGCGCCGAAGGCGCCCTGCACCATGGCGTGATCGATCGCATCGAGCGCGTCGCCCACGTTCATCGCGACCGTGACGCCTTTGCCCGCGGCGAGGCCGTCGGCTTTGACGACGATGGGCGCGCCGTGGTGCGAGACATAATCGCGCGCGGCGTCGGCGTCGTCGAACTCGGCGTAGCGCGCGGTGGGAATGCCGTAGCGTGTCATGAGGTCTTTGGCGAAGGCTTTGGAGGATTCGATGCGCGCCGCGGCGGCGGTGGGACCGAAAGCACGCAGGCCCGCTTTTTCGAAGCGATCGACGATGCCCGCGGCGAGCGGATTCTCCGGGCCGACGACGGTGAGGGCGATGTCGTGTTCGCGCGCGAAGTCGAGGAGGCCGTCGATATCCATGGGATCGATCGCGACGCAGGTGGCGTGTTGGGCGATGCCGGGATTGCCGGGGGCGCAGTAGAGTTTTCCGAGCTCGGGCGACTGGGCGAGTTTCCAGGCGAGCGCGTGTTCGCGTCCTCCCAAGCCGATGAGGAGGACGTTCATGGGCGGATGCCGGCCCCACGCGGTCGCCATTGGCTGACGAGATTGCTTCGTCGCACAGCCCGCTCCTCGCAATGACAGGGTTGGGGCTCCTCGCAATGACGGTTTGTGCTCATTCCTTCGGGGGCTCGCTGCGTTCGAGCCACTCGGCGAGCAGGCGATCGAAGCGGGCCGTCTCGGCGAAAGCTTCCTGTGCGAGCCGGAACCGCGTGGCAAAGGAGACGCCGCCTTCGTGCGCCTGCATTTCGTGGATGAGAAGCGGATAATGGTTCGGCTGGGTCGCCACGGCGACGTAACGGAAGTTCTTCGCGGCGGAGCGGATCATGGCGACGCCGCCGATGTCGACTTGTTCGATGACTTCATCGACGGTGATGCCGGGGGTTTTCAGGATGTCCTCGATGTGGTGCAGGTTGACCGCCAGCAAATCGACCCAGGGGTAGCCGAAGGTGTTCATTTCTTCTTGGTGCAGCTTGTTGTCGCGCAGGCCGAGGAGGCCAGCGTGGACTTTCGGGTGCAGCGATTTCACCCGTCCGCCGAGGAATTCGCGCACGCCGGTGTATGCGGCGACTTCAGTGCTTTCGATGCCGGCCGCGGCGAGCGAGCGCTGTGTGCCTTCGGTGGAGATGATGTCCACCTTGAAGGAGCGGAGCGTCCGTGCAAAGTCGACCAGCCCCGACTTATTATGGCAACTGAATATGGCCCGCCCAATTCGCCGCATGCACGCACCTCGATGCCGTTTTTCGGACGCAAGGCGTCCGAAGGGGCGCCATGATACGACATGGAGTCTTAGTTTGCGAACCCGCCGCGTACTGATCGTTCTGGCCCTCGTTTGGATTCCGCTTGCGCCGGTCTTCGCGGCGCCGACGGCGAAGGAAGTCGAAGCGAAAGCGGCGGAACTCGCGACGAACGAGATCGCAAACGGTCCCGCGGCGGGGATTTCGATCCTCGTGGCGCGCAAAGGCAAGGTCTTGATGGCGAAGGGCTACGGTTATGCCGACCTCGAGAACAAGGTTCCCGCGACGGAGCATACGGTCTATCGGCTGGGGTCGTTGTCGAAGCAGTTTACGGCGACCGCGACGATGCAACTGGTGGACGAGGGCCTCGTGCGGCTCGACGATTCCATCCGAAAATACTTGCCGGAGTATCCGGCGAGTGGCCAGCCGGTCACTGTGCGCCACCTGTTGAACCACACGTCTGGCCTCGTGAACTACACCTCGATCGGCGAGTATTGGAAGCACGTGAACGACGATGTGCCGCACAGCGCGGTCTTGGACTGGTTCTCCGGGCGCGAACTGATTTCCGAGCCGGGCGCGATCTACAGCTACTGCAATACCGGCTATTTTCTGCTGGGGTTGATTATCGAGCGCGCCTCCGGCGAGCGCTTTCAGGACTACGTGCGGAGGAATATTTTCGATCCATCGAAATTGAAGGAAACGAATTTCTATCTCCGCGACGAGCAGCTGACGAACGAGGCGCACGGCTATACGCGCTCGGAGGGGAAGCTTGTGGCTGCGCGTACGCTGAACCCGGAACTCATTTTCTCCGTCGGGGCGCTGGCGTCGAGCGTGACCGATATCTACAAATTCCACCGGGCGCTGCGCGACGGGACGCTGGTCACGCCGGAGTCCTACGCGATCATGACGTCGCCGGCCTGGCTCAACGACGGCGAATTCACGAAGTATGGCATGGGGTTTCATGTGGACAATTGGGGCGGGCACCGTGCGCTGCGTCATGGCGGCCTCGTGTACGGGTTCAAGTCCTGCATTTACTACTACCCGGAAGAGGACCTGACCATCATCGTCATGATGAACACGGAGAACTCGGAGTATCGGCCGATTCAGGCGGGGATCGCGCGCTTGTTCATTCCAGATTTGGGCGCGGGGGTGAATTACGAGTAGGCGCGAAGGGAAGATCGCAACACAGAGGCACAGAGGACACGGAGAAATCCCAGT
>VFKU01000193.1 GCA_009885415.1 Rhodothermota bacterium | reverse complement strand
GATCTCGAAGATGGCGCGCGTCTTGGTCGTGTTGTCGAGCAGGCCGGCTACCTGGCTGATCATGCCGCTCCCGGGTGTGCCGCACGGGTCGAAATCCGGCGCGGCCGGTTCCTCGATGAATCCCGAGGCCCAGATGCCGTCTACCTTGGGGAAAATCGCCGACCCGCGGATCATCGCATCGAGTCCGGTGCTGACGATGTAATGCTCGAGGCGAAGGTCCGTCTCGCGGTATTTCTGCGGCGAGCACCCCGCGCAATCGGTCAAAGGCCTCGGGCAGTCCAGGGAAGAGTTCGATCTTCGCGCCGAGTTCACACAGGCGTTCGTTGGTCAGGCCGGGCAATCGGCCCGCGCGTACATAAGACAGCAGGTGCGTCAGGTAGCAGGTGTCGGGCTGCACCGTTACGTTTGCTTGGGCGTAGTAGCGCGGCAGCGCATTGACCTCCGCCCAAAAGGCCCCTTCGTCGATCCCATAGGCCCCGAAAATCGGCCGCTGCATGTTGTCGGGAGACAGCGTCCGGTCGAAGTCCCAGATGAGCGCGATGACGTTCTGCTGAAATAAGCCTCGCTCGACCATCGGAAGTCCTGACTCGCGTTGATTCGACCGGCCAGACTCTAGCACCTTCGCGGCGCCTCGACCAAAGGCAGAAGCAGGGCGAGATCGCCCAAAAAAACGGCGGCTGAGCGTCCAAATTCCGCGTGTCACTGAAAAAATTGATCGCGGCGCCTCCCTCGCTCCAGAATGAGCGACCGGACTGCCCGCGCGGGGGCGTGGGTGGGCCCGGTGAGTTCGGGGGACTTGGCGCGCGCTTGCGCCATAGGGGGAAGCGTAGCCGCACATGGCGAACGCTCAGGGGGATCACCGCCGCGAGACCGTGAAGTTGTTCATCATGGCCGGTCTTGTCACGGCATTCATTTGCGCAGTCTTCGCCGCTGCGGCCTCGTGCGTGGTCGCCACCCTCCACTTTACCGGCGGCTTCACTGAAGGCCCCGGCTTCACCCTACGGATCGTCTCCAAAGCGGTTTTCTTCATCGTGCTGTCGGCCTTTCTCTTCGTCGGCATCAGCCGCCAGGCGCGGGCGCGGTTTTTGCCACACGAGGACGAGGCCGCGACTGTCGCTTCGCGCTGGGGCTTTCTCCCCGCGCTGCTCGCCGCCGCGCTGCTCTTCTTTCCCAATCTCGGCCGGCACCCCTGGCCCGCGCCGGACGAACTCCATCATCTCATCGTCGCGCGCAACCTCGCCGAGCACGGCGCGTACGCCTCTGGACTCGCGCCGAACCTCGTCTACTTTGATCACTACGACTCTGTAGGCCCTCCGGTGATCGCGCCGGTCGCGGCGGCCTTCGAAATCTTCGGCGTCGGCGTCGTGCCCGGTCGCCTCGTTCTCGCCGCCTACGGCGTGGCGATGACGCCGCTCGTGTATTTTCTTTTCCTTCCCATTTTCGGCGCGCGCGCATCGGCGCTTGCGGCCGCGTTTCCACTCGCTTCCTTCGGCACGATTTATCTCTCGCGATCGTTGTACGGCGAAGTACCCGCGCTGGTCTTCGTATTGGGTGGCCTGTTGTTCTGGCGGCGCGGACTACGAACGCCGCGTGCGTGGTTCGCGCTCACGCTCGCGGGGGCCTGCTTCGGCCTGGCGGTCCTGACGAAGGCCTTCATGGCCGCGGCTGCGCTCGCCGTCGTCGGCGCCTATGTCCTCGACCGCGCCACCCACCGCCGGATTTCGCCAGCGGGGATTCTCCTGCCGGCCGCCGGCGCGCTGAGCGTGCTCGGCCTGTGGCAAGTCATCCAGATCTCCCAGCAGCAGCCCGGCCCCGACAAACCCTCCCTCCTGCTCTATTACCGCCACAGCCTCAGTTTCGGTCTCGACTCGTTCTGGGAAAATCTCCCTATGATCGCCGGCTTGTTGCCCATCCTTTTGTTGGGCTTTCTTGCCATCGGAACGTGCGTTCCAAAGGTGTTCCGCGGCCACTACGACCCGTCGCTCGTAGTGCTGATGCTCCTCGTGCCTCTCTTTGCCTTTTGGTACGCATTCTTCACCCCGATGCACATCCCGCGATACCTCTGGTATCCGGCGGCCATCGCCGCGATGCTCTCCGGGCCGCTCGCTGCCGCCGCCTTTAGCGCGCGCTTCGCTATGAGACCCATGACACGCACACTGCTTCGTGGTGCGTTTGCGGCGGGACTGCTCTGGGCCTACGCGCTACCACTGGCGGATTCGGCCTATAAGGTCTTCGCCTCGGACCAAGCTGGGCCGGACCAGGCCGTCGCCCGCTACATCGCCGGGCTGCCGTCCGATACGAAGCTGGCGACCACATATTGGCCGGCGGAGCGGCTGCTCAACTTCCTGCTGGAACGTCCGGTGACGGTGATCGATTCCGGCATCGCACAAGTGCCGGATTACGACGTGCTGATCGAAAGTGATCGCGCCGGACTTTCGGCGGCGAGCAGCGAGGGCGCGGGTCAACGCTTTGGCCATTATGTCGTGTATCGCCGTGACTCGGGACAGATCGACCAGGTCGCAAGATTGGGGGAACGTCCATGACGCCGCATGCGAAATCGGTCTCTATTTTCTACCCGTGCTACGAGGACTGGGGCACGATGGGCAGCATGGTGCTGCTTACGGTGCAGACGGCCGAGCGGCTGGGGCTGGACTACGACATTACGCTCATCGACGACGGCAGCGGCGAGCAGACGCAGGACGTGTTGCGCGAGATCGAGAAGCGCTTTCCGCAGGTGCGCGTCGTCCATCACGCTAAGAACCGCGGCTACGGCGGCGCGCTGCGCAGCGGTTTCGGCGCGGCGACCCGCGAGTGGGTCTTCTATACCGACGGCGACGCGCAATACGACGTACGCGAGTTGGAGCGGCTCGTGGCCGCCGCGGGACCGGAGGTGGACGTCGTCCAGGGCTACAAGATCACCCGGCATGATCCGTTGCACCGGATCGTCATCGGCCGGGTTTACCACTGGCTCGTGAAGCTCTCCTTCGGCCTGCGCCTGCGCGATGTGGACTGCGACTTCCGGCTGATCCGGCGGCGCGTGTTCGACGAGGTCAACCTCGAGAGCGACAGCGGCGTGATTTGCGCGGAAATGATGGTCAAGATCCAGCGCGGCGGCTTCCGCGTCGTCCAGGTGCCCGTGCACCACTTCGAGCGCGCGCACGGCAAGTCGCAGTTCTTCAATTTCCCGCGCATCGCGCGCGTCATCTGGAACCTCTCCGGCCTGTGGTGCCGGCTCATTCTTCTTCGTCCCTTCACCTCCTCGGCGCCCGTGAATGACCATTCCCTTCCTCGAACTGAAGAGCCAGTTTCAGGCGATTGAGCCCGAAATCCGGGCCGCGATCGACCGTGTCCTCGCGCGGGGGTGGTATGTCCTCGGCGAGGAGTGCGCCGCCTTCGAGCGCGAATTCGCCGGGCACCTCGGCATAGAGCATGCGGTCGGGGTCAATTCCGGCACCGACGCGATCGGGCTCGCGCTGCGCGCGCTGGGCATCGGCCCCGGGGACGAAGTCATCACCGCGGCGAATACCTGCGTGCCCACGGCGGTAGGCATCGTCTCCTCCGGCGCGACACTGGCCGTCGCGGACGTCGCTCCGCGCACGCTTACACTAGATGCGCAGTCTGTTGCATCGGCGATCACGGCCAGGACGCGGGCCATCGTCCCGGTGCACCTCTACGGACATCCCTGCGACATGGATCCGCTGCTCGAGCTGGCGCGCAAGCACGACCTAGTCGTGGTGGAGGACTGCGCGCAGGCGCACGGCGCGCGCTATCGCGGCAAGGCCTGCGGCACGCTGGGCGATGCGGCGGCCTTCTCCTTCTATCCGAGCAAGAACCTCGGGGCCTTCGGAGACGGCGGCGCGGTGGTCACCCGCGACCCCGCGGTGGCCGAGCGCCTGTGCCGCCTGCGCAACTACGGGCAGGCCGACCGCTACCACCATG
>VFKU01000929.1 GCA_009885415.1 Rhodothermota bacterium | reverse complement strand
TGTACCAAGTCCAAAGGAGCGCGCCGGTTTTGGCGTCGAAGGCTTTCAGATATCCGCGGATGCCGTACTCGCCGCCGGCGACGCCGAGGATGATCTTGTTGTCGAAAGCGAGCGGGGCGCTGGTCTGGCTGTAGCCCTCGCCGCCTTCGCCGGTGGACGCGCGCCAGACGATTTTGCCGTCGGACTGGTTGAGGCAGTAGAGGCTGGCGTCGAGCGTGGCGATGTAGATCTTGTCTTGGTAGAGCGTGACGCCGCGGTTGTTGGCACCGCAACAGAACATCGCGGGCCCCTGCGTGAGCGCGACGCGCCAGGTTTCTTTGCCGCTGCGCGCGTCGAGCTTGATGACCCACTGGTCGCTGCCGATGCGGGGCGTGGTGAGGTACATCGCGCCGTCGAAGACGACCGGCGTGGTTTGGTAGCTCGAGGTCGGCCCGTGGAGCTTGGTGTGAAAAATCCAGGCGGGTTTGAGATTTTTTACGTTGGAGGTGTTGATCTGGTCGAGGTCGCTGAAGCGGACCTGGCTGTAGTCGCCGCCGTAGAAGGGCCAGGTGGAGGGGTCGCCGCGGTGGCCGGCGGCGAGGGTGGCGTCGGTGACTTGGGCCTGCGCCGAGGCGGCACCGGCGATCAGTATTGCAACGAGAATCGAGCAGCGTGACATCAAGGCGGTCTCCGTGAATTCGGTCGAGGACACTTATATCGAAGATGCCGCGCGGACTCAATCCAATGCCTGGACAGGTAAGGGCCTCTTTAGATTGCGGCAGCGATAGCTGCCGCTTTCACGCCGGGAGCAGGGCTCCCGGCGACACGCGCGAGAGAAGCCGAGGCTTCGGAGCGACGCCGCCCAGCTCCGCTGGGCTAAGTAAAGCGGCAGCTATCGCTGCCGCAGTCCAAAGAGGGAAATCCTTCGAGGCGAATTGAGTTGTGGGCGCTTGTCTGGTAGTTTCGGCGCATCTTGCACGGCCTTCGGGAGAGCGCATGCGCGGCATTCTGAAATTCTGGTTGATCGTGGCTGGCGCGGTCGTTGCCGGCTGCGGCCAGAGCGACAAGACTGCCTCCCCCACTACGCCCGCTGCAGCGACGTCTCCGGCGCAGGCAGATATTTCTGCGATCGCGTCGCTGGCGGGGCGGGATGTCGTGATGGTGGTGGTCGACGGGCTTCGCGCGGATCGCGCGGCGGATCCGGCAACGGCGCCGTTCATTCATAGTCTGGCGGCGCAGGGGATATCGTTCACGAACACAGCCGCGAATTCTTCGCATGTGATGGAGTCGCTGGCTTCTTTTTTCACGGGGCGGTTGCCGACGCGGGGCGGGACGCTGGGAGTGTATGAGGCGGAGCCGCATGATGAGTCGCGGACGCTCGCGCAGTATTTTCAGGACGCGGGGTATTACACGGGGCTGCTCGCAAATCACCCCGCGATTCAGGGCAAGGGATTTACCAAGGGCTTTGAGGAGATACAAGTCGCGCAGGCCGGGCAAGTGTTGGACGATGCGGCGCTCGTGAAGCGCGCGGGGGAGTTTTTCGAGGACGCGGGTTCCGGCAAAACATTCTTGTACCTTCATTTCGCCGGGCCCCTGGCGTCGAGGTTGTACCGGCAGGACGCGGGCGCGGCGGACGGGGCGGCGGTGCCCTTTACGGTGCGCGAATTCGGGGAGAAATTCGCTGCGCAACTCGTAGGCAAGCCGACGGGCGCGGAGCCGTTTCGCGATCGCCTGGCGGCGAGTGAGAAGGAATACGGCGCGGCCGTGCAGTCGGCGGACGCGGCGGTGAAGGCGCTGGTCGAAGCGCTGCGCGCATCGGGCCGGGCGGAGAAGACACTGCTGGTGATCACTTCCTTGCACGGCTTTGAACTTTTCGAACATGGCTATCTTGGCGCGGGATGGACGTTGTATGAGGAGTCGGTGCGGGTGCCGTTGATCCTGTATGCGCCGGGGGCGATTGCGGCGAGCACGGCTGGACAGCCGGTGAGCCTTGTCGATGTGATGCCGTCGGTTTTGGCGCTGGCCGGGCTCGAGCATGACGCGAGCGGGATCGACGGACAGAGCCTGTTCGAGGCGCAGGGGAGCGGATTTGGCGTTGTGCAGACGGAGCGCGCGCGGATCGCGGAGTTGGTGATTCCGGAGCGCTGTATTCTGCGGACGGTGACGCAGGACGGCTGGACCTATTTGGCATCAAGCCTGTGGGCGGAGCCGGAGGCGCGCCACGCGATCGCGGAAGCGCATCGCGAGACGGCGAACGCTTATCTCGATGGCTCGCGGCAGGCGCCGCCTCTGTGGGGGGCGGGCGCGAAGGAGGCGCTGTTCAAGGGAGCGGTTGACGAGGAACTGTCGCTGGCGGAGAATGAGCAGGCGCGCGCGCCGCTGGCGATGATGTTGGAAGCCTACAGGGAACTGTGTGAGCAATCGGGCTTGTCGGCGCGGACGGCGGTGAAGTCCGTGAAGGCGGTCGATGCGTCGCAAGTGGAGAATTTGGAATCGCTGGGTTACTTGTAGCCGGCGAACTTACGAAGGAGTGACGATGAAGACGTGGCTTGGGAGTGGAGTGTTCGCAGCGGTCGTGTTGGCCGGCGCGTGCGCGCAGGCGCTGACGATTTCGGACGCGAAACTGGTGATGGATCCGAGCGGTCACGCGCCGTTGAGCGGGTTGCTGACCTTCACGACGGACGCGCCGGCGACGGCGACGCTGGTGATCGAGTCGGCCGGGCGCGAGACGATGACGCACGAATTCACGGGCAAGGCCGGCACGGCGCATTCGCTGATGGTGCTTGGCATGGTGGCGAACGCGAAACACCGCGTCCATGCCGAGGTGAAGGACGCGGGTGGCGGGTCGGCGAAAACGCAGGCCTTTGAGGTGCAGACGGCGCCGCTGCCGGACAATTTCCCGCCGCTCACTGTGACGACGGCGCGTCCGCGGCGGATGGAGCCGGGCTTTACGATTGTGCCGTTCTTCCGGTGGCCGCCGGGGGCGGAGCCGGATCGCAACTACGGCCTGATGGTGGCCGTGAACGCGCAGGGCGAGGTCGTGTGGGTGTACAAGACGGACCACACGGCGAACGATCCGGTGATGCTGGTCAACGGCAACATGGCGTACCAGTACGAACGCAGCGGGGTGATGTACGAAATCGACATGCTGGGCAACATCGTACGGCGCTGGCACTCGACGGGCATTCCCAAGGATGGCATTCCTGCAGACAGCATCCCGGTAGAGACCGACACCTTTCACCACAACTTTGACCAGAAGCCGGACGGGAATTTCCTGATCCTGAGTACGGAGGTCCGGAAATTTGACGCGTATCCGTCGAGCGAGTCGACAGTGCCATCGCCGACGGCGCCGTCGGAGGTCATCGGTGATGTGATTCTCGAGGTGGAACCGACGGGGAAAATCGTGCGGCAGGCGAAGTTGTTCGACCTGGTCGATCCGATGCGGATTGGGTACGACTCGCTGGGTACGTTTTTTTACGCGCAGGTGTACGCGAAGGTGCTCAAGGCGCCGGCCAAGGACTGGAGCCACACGAACTCGGTGTTCTATGACGCGAAGACGGACAACTTGGTCCTCTCCTCGCGGCATCTGGATTTTGTATACAAGCTCGACCTGAAGACGGGGAAGCTGAAGTGGATCCTCGGCAATCACGACGGCTGGTCGGAGCGGGAGCAGCCGTTGCTGCTGAAGCCGATTGGCGACAACTTCAAGTGGCAGTACCACCAACACGCGGCGAAGGTGACGCCGCAGGGGACCATCCTGCTGTTTGACAACGGGAACTTCCGTGCACGGCCGGGGCAGGAGCGCCAACCGGCCGACCAGAACTACAGCCGGGCGGTCGAGTTTAAGGTGGACGAGGCGGCGATGACGGTGGAGCAGGTGTGGTCGTATGGCGAGGACGCGGCCGACCGTTTTCATTCGCCGTTCATCTGCGATGTCGATTGGCTGACGACGACGGGCAACGTGTTGATTACGGACGGCGGGCGCATCAAGGACAAGGACGGCAAGCCCTCCGTGAACCTTTTCGCCGGGCACCATTGGTCGCGCATCGTGGAGGTGACGCACGAGCAGCCGGCGGCCAAGGTGTGGGAGTTGGTGATTGATGATCCGCGCGTGGGCTGGGCGGTGTTTCGCTCGGAGCGCGTGGCGAGTCTTTACCGCTAAGGGCGGATCAACTTACGACGCAGTTACGGCCCTGCTGTTTGGCTTCGTAGAGGCGGCGGTCGGCGGTGGTGAGGAGGGTGTCGGCGTCTTTGACGAAGTCGCTGACGGTGGCGACGCCGATGCTGCAGGTGATGTGGAAGCGGCGGTTGTCGGCACCGAAGAAGAGTTTTTCGGCCACACGTTTCCGGATGCGTTCGGCGACCTTGATCGTATTTTCCTTGTCGGTCTGGGTGAGGAAGACGACAAATTCTTCGCCGCCGAGGCGTCCGGCAAAATCGGTGCCGCGGCATTCGCTTTGCAGGATTTGGCCGACGCCGCGCAGGACGTCGTCGCCGGCGGCGCGGCCGTTCGTTTCGTTCACGGCCTTGAAGTGATCGAGGTCGATGGCGAGCAGGGAGAGTGGGGACTGGTAGCGTTCGGCGCGCTTGATCTCAACATCAAGCCGATCGAGAAACGCGCGGCGGTTGGGCAGGCCGGTGAGGTCGTCGAGGCGGGCGATGCGATCGAGTGCGCGCTCGGCCTGTTCGCGGCGGGTG